>DAIMIM010000572.1:0-1956 GCA_036722755.1 Caldimonas sp.
CGGCGTTGTCGGTGATCGGGCCGTAAGCGTCGAGCGCGACGACGATGCCGGCCATCGACAGCATCGAGGTCGCGGCGATGGCGATGCCGTAGAGGCCGCCGAGCCAGAACGAGACGAAGATGGCGATGCAGACGCACAGCACCGGCCCCGCCGTCGACTTCATCGAGACGCCGAGGCCGGCGATGATGTTCGTTCCATGTCCCGTCGTCGAAGCTTGCGCGACGTGCTGGACCGGCTTGTAGTCGGTGCCGGTGTAGTACTCGGTGATCCAGACGAGCGCCGCGGTGAGCAGCAGGCCGACGGCGCAGGCGCCGAACAGACGCATCTGCGAATTCGCGCCGAGTGCATCGGCCGGCATGATCGCGCCGGTCACGAACCAGAAGGCGATCAGCGAGAGCACGCCGGCGACGATCAGGCCTTTGTAGAGCGCCGGCATCACGTTCTTCATCCCCGGGGAGGCCTTGACGAAGGCGCAGCCGATGATCGAAGCGATGATCGAGACACCGCCGAGAAGCAACGGGTAGACGACGGCGGCGAGCGCGGTCGCCGCCGTCGCGGCGAAGAGCAGGCCGCCGAGGGCCATCGTCGCGATCAGCGTCACGGCGTAGGTCTCGAACAGGTCGGCGGCCATGCCGGCGCAGTCGCCGACGTTGTCGCCGACGTTGTCGGCGATCACCGCCGGGTTGCGCGGGTCGTCTTCGGGAATGCCGGCCTCGACCTTGCCGACCAGGTCGGCGCCGACGTCAGCGCCCTTGGTGAAGATGCCGCCGCCGAGCCGGGCGAAGATCGAGATCAGCGAGGAGCCGAAGGCCAGGCCGAGCAGCGGCTTGAGCGACGCCGAATCGACGTGCGTCACGCCGTCGCTGACGAACCAGAAGAAGGCGCCGACGCCGAGCAACCCCAGTCCGACGACGAGCATGCCGGTGATCGCTCCGCCCTTGAAGGCGACATTCAGCGCCGGGCCGATGCCGGTGGTGGCCGCCTGCGCGGTGCGCACGTTGGCGCGCACCGAGACGTTCATGCCGATGAAGCCGCACGCGCCCGAGAGCAGGGCGCCGATGACGAAGCCCGCCGCCGTGAGGCCGCCGAGGAAGAAGAAGATGAGCACGGCGAGGACGACGCCGACGACCGCGATCGTCTTGTATTGGCGCGCCAGATAGGCGGCGGCGCCTTGCTGGATCGCCGCGGCGATCTCCTGCATGCGCGCGTTGCCGGCGTCCTGGGCGAGGATCCAGCTTCGCTGCACGAAGCCATAGACAACTGCGGCGAGACCGCAGAAGAGAGCGATGTAGAGCGCCGTCGTGGTGGAGATCAAGAGAGTTCCTTCCTCGTTCGATTCATCGATTTGTCGTGGTGCATTGCGAGCGTGCGAGAAGTCACGCATCAGGCAAACCCGCGGATGTTAAAGGATGCCGCCGGTGGACCGGCCAGGGATCCCGGCCCGACCCGCCGGGTTCGAAGGCGGCGACGCTTACCATCGCCGTGTCGATCAGCACACTGTCACCATGAGCCTTCACAACGTCACCCCGGGCGCGCGAGCGCCGGACGAGTTCAACGTCATCATCGAGATCCCGATGAATGCCGACCCGATCAAGTACGAGGTCGACAAGGTCAGCGGGGCGATGTTCGTCGATCGTTTCATGAGCACGGCGATGCACTACCCATGCAACTACGGCTACGTGCCGCAGACGCTGTCCGACGACGGCGATCCGGTCGACGTGCTCGTCATCACGCCGTTTGCCCTGTCGCCGGGTGTCGTCGTCACGTGCCGTCCGATCGGCATGCTGCGCATGGAGGACGAGGCGGGCGGCGACGCCAAGTTGCTGGCCGTGCCGATCGACAAGATCCTGCCGATCTACCGGCACTGGCAAAAGCCCGAGGACATGAACGAGCTGCGTCTCAAGCAGATCCAGCATTTCTTCGAGCACTACAAGGATCTCGAACCCGGCAAGTGGG
>DAIMIM010000573.1:0-1954 GCA_036722755.1 Caldimonas sp.
CGCCGTCGCGGCGGCCGGCCTGCCGGTGCACCGCATGCCGAGCGGCGCCGGCCACGACGCCATGAAGCTCGCCGAAGCGATGCCGCAGGCGATGCTGTTCGTGCGCGGCGAAAACGCCGGCATCAGCCACAACCCGCTGGAATCGTCGACCGCCGACGACATGCAGCTTGCCATCGAGGCCTTCATGCACCTGCTCGACCAGCTTGCAACAGACCTGCCGGCGCGCCCCGCGAGGTCGGCCGCATGAGCGCCGAACACGAACGGATCGACGCCTGGATCGACGCGCATTTCGTCGAGGAGGTCGCGTTCCTGCAGGAGCTGGTGCGGGTGCCGACCGACACGCCGCCCGGCAACAACGCGCCGCACGCGGTCCGCACCGCCGAGCTGCTCGAGGGCTTCGGCTTCGCCGTCGACCGCTATACGGTGCCGGAGAAGGTCGTGCGCGAGCAGGGCCTCGAATCGATCACCAACCTGGTCGTGCGCCGTCGCTATGCCCGAGAGCCTGGCACCGGTCCGACGATCGCGCTCAATGCGCACGGCGACGTCGTGCCGCCGGGCGAAGGCTGGTCGCACGATCCCTACGGCGGCGCCGTGGTCGGCGGCAATCTCTATGGCCGCGCTTCGGCCGTGAGCAAGAGCGATTTCGCGACCTACACGTTCGCGGTCCGCGCCCTCGAGTCGCTCGGAGCGACGCTCGACGGCGGTGTCGAGCTGCACTTCACCTACGACGAGGAATTCGGCGGCGAGCTCGGGCCGGGCTGGCTGCTGCGCATGGGCCTGGTCAAGCCCGACCTGCTGATCGCCGCGGGCTTCTCGTACCAGGTCGTGACCGCACACAACGGCTGCCTCCAGCTCGAGGTCACCGTGCACGGCCGACAAGCGCATGCGGCGTTTCCCGAGACCGGTGTCGACGCGCTGCAGGGCGCGGTGGCGATCCTGCAGGCGCTCTATGCGCAGAACGACATCTACCGCGGCATCACCTCGAAGGTCGCGGGCATCACCCATCCCTATCTCAACGTCGGCCGCATCGAAGGCGGCACGAACACCAACGTCGTTCCTGGCAAGGTCGTGCTGCGGCTCGACCGGCGCATGATCCCCGAGGAGGATCCGGTGCACGTCGAGGCCTCGATCCGCCACGTGATCGAGGTGGCCGCCGAGGGCACGCCAGGCGTGACCGTCGCGATCCGCCGCCTGCTGCTGGCCCGTGCGCTGCAGCCGCTGCCCGGCAATGCGGCGCTCGTCGCCGCCTTGCAGGCGCACGGCGAGGCGGTGTTCGGCGAGCCGATCCCCGAGTCGGGCACGCCGCTCTACACCGATGTCCGCCTGTACGGGGAGGCCGGCATTCCCGCCGCCATCTACGGCGCGGGGCCGCGCACGGTGCTCGAATCGAACGCCAAGCGCGCCGACGAGCATCTCGTTCTCGAAGACCTCCGCGGCGCGACCAAGGTCGTTGCGCGCACCCTCTTCGACCTGCTGAGCCCGGCATCGCCATGACGACGGAGCGCAGCGAGCCGAGCGAGGCGCAGATCGCCGCCATGCTGACGCGGGCCCACGCCCTGGCGCGACAGGCGATGGACGCAGGCCACCATCCGTTCGGCGCGCTGCTCGTCGCCGCCGACCACGAGACGGTGCTGATGGAGCAAGGCAACGTCGACAGCGTCAACCATGCCGAAGCCGTGCTCGCCCGCGACGCGGCGCGGCGCTGGTCGCCCGAGGAGCTCTGGGCGTGCACGCTGGTGACGACGGTCGAGCCGTGCGCGATGTGCGCCGGCACGCAGTACTGGGCCAACATCGGCCGCACGGTGTTCGGCATCGCCGAGCACGCGCTGCTCGCCGAGACCGGCAACCACCCGGAGAACCCGACGCTCGACCTGCCCTGCCGCGAGGTGTTCGCGCGCGGCCGCAAGGACATTCGCGTCATCGGCCCGGTCGCGGCCATGACCGAGCCGATCAC
>DAIMIM010000574.1:0-1938 GCA_036722755.1 Caldimonas sp.
CCGTCACCGCCTCGCGCAGATGCGCGATCATCGCCTCGAACAGGCTGAAGGCCTCGGACTTGTACTCCTGCAGCGGATCGCGCTGGCCGTAGCCGCGCAGGCCGATCACCTGCCGCAGATGATCCAGCATCACCAGATGCTCGCGCCACAGATGATCGAGGGTCTGCAGCAGGATGGTTTTTTCGACGTAACGCATCACGTCGGGACCCCACTGCGCCACCTTCGCCGCCATGTGCTCGTCGACGCGGGTCTCGATGCGCGACAGTAATTCCTCGTCAGCGATGCCCTCTTCCTTGGCCCATTGATCGACCGGCAGGTCGACGTCGAGCACGCGCTTCAGCTCTTCCTTGAGCTCGGTGACGTGCCACTGCTCGGCATAAGCGTGTTCAGGCACATGCTTGGTGACAACGTCCTCGACAAAGGCACGGCGCATGTCGGCGACGGTTTCGGCGACGCTATCGTCCTTCATCAGGTCGATGCGCTGGTCGAAGATCACCTTGCGCTGGTCGTTCTGGACGTTGTCGAATTTCAGCAGGTTCTTGCGGATGTCGAAGTTGCGGGCCTCGACCTTCTGCTGGGCCTTTTCCAGCGCCTTGTTGATCCAGGGGTGGATGATGGCCTCGCCCTCCTTCAGGCCGAGCCGCGTCAGCATGGAATCGAGCCGGTCGGAGCCGAAAATCCGCATCAGATCGTCTTCCAGCGACAGGAAGAACTTCGAGCGCCCGGGGTCGCCCTGGCGTCCGGATCGGCCGCGCAACTGGTTGTCGATGCGCCGCGATTCGTGGCGCTCGGAGCCGATGATGTAGAGCCCGCCCGGCCGGGTCGCGGTCTTGGCAGGCTTTGACCCCTTGGCGGGCTCGACCTCGACCACATCTTCGGCTTTCAGCACGATGTCGCGGAAACGCTCGACGTCGGCCTTGATGCGCTCGATTTTCGCGGCCTTCTCGGCTTCGTCGGTGATGCCTGCGGTCTCATGCAGGAGACGCATTTCGAGCGAGCCGCCGAGCTTGATGTCGGTGCCGCGGCCGGCCATGTTGGTCGCGATCGTGATCGCGCCGGGCACGCCGGCCTCGGCAACGATATAGGCTTCCTGTTCGTGGAAGCGCGCGTTCAGCACCGCGAACAGCTTCGCCGGCTTGCCGGCGCGGGCCGCCGCGTAAAGCTTCTCCATCGCGTTTTCGTTGCCGAAATCGATCTGCTTGTAGCCGTGGCTCTTGAGGTATTCGGCCAGCACTTCGGACTTTTCGATCGAGGCGGTGCCGACCAGCACCGGCTGCAGCCGCGAATTGGCGCGCTCCACCTCGGCCAGGATCGCGGCGTATTTCTCGGTCTGGGTGCGATAGACCTCGTCGTCCTCGTCGAGCCGCGCCACCGGCACGTTGGTCGGGATTTCCACGACCTCGAGCTTGTAGATGTCGAACAGTTCGTCGGCTTCGGTCAACGCCGTGCCGGTCATGCCGGCGAGCTTCTCGTACATCCGGAAATAGTTCTGGAACGTGATCGAGGCCAGCGTCTGGTTTTCCGGCTGAACCTGCACGTGCTCCTTGGCTTCCAGCGCCTGATGCAGGCCTTCCGAATAGCGCCGGCCCTGCATCATGCGGCCGGTGAACTCGTCGATGATGATGACCTCGTCGTCGCGGACGATGTAATCCTTGTCGCGCGTGAACAGCGTGTGCGCGCGCAGCGCCTGGTTGACGTGGTGCACGACCGAGACGTTCTCGACGTCGTAGAGCGACTCGCCCTTGAGCTGGCCGGCGTCGCGCAGCAGGTTCTCGAGCTTTTCCATGCCGGCTTCGGTCAGCGTCACCGTGCGCTGCTTCTCGTCGACGTCGTAATCGGTCTTGTCGAGCTGGGGAAAGAAGGTGTCGATGGTGTTGTAGAATTCCGAGCGGTCGTCGAGCGGGCCGGAGATGATCAGCGGCGTGCGCGCCTCGTCGA
>DAIMIM010000575.1:0-1938 GCA_036722755.1 Caldimonas sp.
GGCGGCGCGAAGAAGCGCCCCTTCTTCAACATCGTCGTTGCCGATTCGCGCCTGCGCCGCGACGGTCGCTTCATCGAACGCGTCGGGTTCTACAACCCGGTCGCTTCAGGGGGCGAGCAGCCCTTGCGCGTCGCCTTCGATCGCGTCGACCACTGGACCGGCCACGGCGCCCAGATGTCGCCGACCGTCAAGCGGCTCGTCGAGCAGGCCAAGTCGGCTGCCTGATCGGCCGGTCGGCGGGCCTGTGCCGCGCGTCGTGACGACTGGCGCGGCCTGGCCCGAAGACGCCCTCGAAGTGGGGCGTATCGGCGAGGCCTGGGGCCTCAAAGGCTGGTTTCGCATCCACCCCTACGCCGTCGAGGCGTCGGCGTTGCTGGCGACGCGGCGCTGGCATCTGCAGCCGGCCGGGTCGGCAGCCGGGCTGCCCCTGGTGGCGGCACGCATCCCGGCCGCGCTCGACATCCGCGACGCGCGTGAGCACGGCGACGGCCTCGTTGCCGCCGCCACCGGCATCGATAGCCGCAACGGAGCGGAGGCACTGCGCGGTGCGCGCATCTTCGTTGGCCGGTCCTTGTTTCCGGCGACGGGCAAAGACGAGTTCTACTGGACCGATCTGATCGGCCTGGCCGTCGTCAACCGCGAAGGCATCGTGCTCGGCGCGGTGGTCGGCCTGATCGAAAATGGCCCGCAGAGCGTGCTGCGCGTGCAGGCCGGCGCCGACGAGGTCACAGCCATGCCCGCCGCTGCGGACGCCGTGCCGGGCGAGCGGCTCATTCCATTCGTCGCCGCCTTCATCGACGACGTCGATCTGGCAGCGCGGCGCATCGTCGTCGACTGGGGTCTCGACTATTGAGCGGGCGATGCGATTCGACGTCATTACCTTGTTTCCCGAGCTCTTCGCCGCGCCACTCGTCCATGGCGTGACGCGGCGCGCGTTCGAGCAGCGCCTGGTCGACGTGCGACTCTGGCAGTTGCGCGACTTCGGCGATGCGCCGCACGCGCGTGTCGACGACCGGCCCTACGGCGGCGGCCCGGGCATGGTGCTGCTGGTCGAGCCGCTCGAGCGGGCGCTGGCCGCGATCCGCGCCGACCGCGCCGATGCGACCCCGGCGCCGCTCGTCAACTTCTCGCCGGCCGGCAGGCTCATGACGCAATCGGCCGTCGGCGACTTCGCAAGCGGCGCCGGCGCCATCCTGTTGTGCGCGCGCTATGAAGGTGTCGACCAGCGCTTCATCGATCGCCACGTCGATCTCGAGCTGAGCGTGGGCGATTTCGTGCTCTCCGGCGGCGAGTTGCCCGCACTGGCGTTGCTCGACGCCGTGGCGCGGCTGCAGCCGGGCGTGCTCGGCGACGCGCGTTCGCACGAGCAGGACAGCTTTTCGGCTGGCCTGCTCGACTGCCCGCACTACAGCCGACCCGAGCTGCTGGCGGGCGACGCCGGCTCGGTGCCCGAGGTGCTTCTGTCGGGCAACCATGCCGCGATTGCCCGCTGGCGTCGCGATCGCTCGCTGGCGCTCTCGGCGGCACGGCGTCCCGATCTCGTGACGGCAGCGCGCGCCAGCGGCCTGCTCGATGCGAGCGACGAAGCGGCGCTGGCGCGGCGAGAGACACCAAAGCTATAATTCCAAGTTTTTCCGATCCTCTGCGGCGCGAGGCCTCGATGGCCTTCCAAGAATTCCATGTACGCCGGAATGATCGTCAGGAGTACCCGGTGGACCTCATCCAGACCCTCGAGCACGAGGAAATCGCGCGCCTTGCCAAACAGATCCCGCCGTTCGCCCCCGGCGACACGGTGATCGTCAGCGTCAACGTCGTCGAAGGTACGCGCAAGCGGTTGCAGGCCTTCGAAGGGGTTGTCATCGCCAAGCGCAATCGCAGCCTCAACTCGAGCTTCATCGTTCGCAAGGTGTCGAGCGGCGAAGGCGTCGAGCGCACCTT
>DAIMIM010000576.1:0-1938 GCA_036722755.1 Caldimonas sp.
CGCTGCACGTAGTCGAGCTCGATCACGAACGGCTCGTCGATGCGCATCGCGCCCTGGATCCACGGCGTGCCGAGGTGCAGGTAGCGAACGCCGCGCGCCTCGGAGATCGTGACCTCGGGCAGCATCACGGGACAGGCAGCATCATCGCTGCCAGACGCGGCATCGCCTGGCGGGCGTTGGCCGTCGTCGCCGCGGCCAGGGTCTGCGCGTCGATGCCGCGCAGGTCGGCGAGCACCGAGGCGATGCGCGGCAGCTCGGCCGGACCGTTGCGCATCGACGCGCCGGCGGCCCGCGCCGCGGCAGTTCGGTACAGCCACTGCGGCGCGATGTCGGGCGAATCGGTCTCCATGACGATCGCCTCGAGCGGCACCGCCGTGGCGACGCGGCGGATGCGCAGGGCCCGATCGAAGGTGAGCGCGCCGCCGAAGCCGAGCTTGAAGCCAAGCTCGATGAAGGCGCCGGCCTGCTGCTCGCTGCCGTTGAAGGCGTGGGCGATGCCGCCGCGCACCGGCCGGACGCGCAACTGCTTCAGCACGCTGTCGACCGCCTTCCTCACGTGCAGCAGCACCGGCAGATCGAACGCCGCGGCGAGCTCGAGCTGCGCCACGAAGATCGCGGCCTGCTTCTCGTGGTCGAGGCCGTCGATGAAATGGTCGAGGCCGATCTCGCCGACGGCGACCAGGCGCGGATCGCCTCGATGTGTCTCGAGCGCAGCCCGCAATGCGTCGAGGTCGGCCGCGTTGGCGCGCGCCGTGCACATCGGGTGGATGCCGAGCGCATAGGCAAGACCGTGGCGGTCCGCGAGCTCGCGGACGCGCTCGAAATTGCCGGCGTCGACCGCCGGAATGACGATCGTCGCCACGCCGGCGCCGCGCGCAGCGGCGACGACGGCGGCGCGGTCGGCGTCGAAATCGGTCGCGTCAAGATGGCAATGCGTGTCGATCCACACGGGTGTGCATCATGCCTCGCTGCCGGACCGCCGGCCGCCATGACAGGTCATGGCCAGCGTGCTACCGTACTGCGGACCGGCGGCCCGCGTCTTGCGTGTGCCGTGCAGCAGCCCGCCACGCTCATGAAGAAAGTGCCGCTCTACAGCCGTTCGCAGCGCGCCCCCGAGCCGGCGCCGCGGATCGCGTTGCCGGGAGCGGGTGAGCCGGCCGCGACGCGTCGCGCCCGCTGGGCCAGGTCCGTCCTGCTGCACGAGCGCTGGCTCTGGGTGCTGGCCCTGATCGCCCTGGCTTGCGCGTTCTGGTGGCTCAACCCCTCGCTGGTGCCCAAGCCTCCTCTGACGATCGAGCAGATCGACTCGGCGATGCGCCAGTCGATCGAGGACAAGCCGCTCGTCTCGCCTTCGGCGCGCGCCTACGACGCGATCATCCCGTCGGTCGTGCGGGTCATCGGCCTGATGACCGAGGGCGACGACGGCAGCGACGACAAGGACCACGGCAACGTCGAGCGCGGCGTCGGCAGCGGCGTCGTCATCATCGACAACGGCACCATCCTCACCAACCTGCACGTCATCAACGGCGCGAAGAAGATCCGCGTGACCTTCTTCGACGGCTCCGAGTCGGAAGCGGTGGTCCTGAACACCCAGCCCGAGAACGATCTCGCCGTGCTGCGCGCCCGCACCATCCCCGACGATCTCGAGGCGGCGACGATGCGCTCGACCAGCGACCTCGCATCGGGCGACCAGGTGATCGCGGTCGGCTTTCCCTTCGGCATCGGCCCTTCCGTCTCGTCAGGCGTCGTCTCCGGCCTGAAGCGCCAGTTCCGCTCGCCGGACGGGCAGCAGATGCTGAGCAACCTGATCCAGTTCGACGCCGCCGCCAACCCAGGCAATTCGGGCGGCCCGCTGGTGACCATGGATGGCTCGGTCGTCGGCATCGTCACCGCCATCCTCAACCCGAGCCGGCAGCGCGTCTTCATCGGCATCGGCTT
>DAIMIM010000577.1:0-1925 GCA_036722755.1 Caldimonas sp.
GCCAAGTGTTGCGCGTCATCGCGCCAGGCGTCGATCCGACGCTGGCGACGAGCCGGCCGGTCGTCACTGCACGCGTCGATTCGAAACCGCTCGACACGAAGGCGGCGCCCGCCGCGGGTTCTTCGCCCGCAGCATCGGCCGCCAGCCTCGCCGCGGTCACGCCCGCCGTCGCAGCGACCGCGGCGCCGACGCCGACCGCAATCCCCGCGCCCCACGACAGCGATGACGACATCACGTGGGGCTGGCCGGCGGCGGCACCGGTCTCGATGCCGTTCGACGACTCTCGCAACAAGGGCCTGGTCTTTCGCGGCAAGCCGGGCGACCCGGTGCTGGCCGCGGCCGATGGGCGCGTCGTCTACGCCGGCTCCGGGCTGCGCGGCTACGGCAACCTCGTGATCCTCAAGCACAACGCGATGTACCTCACGGCGTACGCGCACAACCAGACGCTGCTGGTCAAGGATGACCAGACCGTGCGCCGCGGCCAGAAGATCGCCGAGATGGGATCGACCGACGCCGACAGCGTGCAGCTGCACTTCGAGATCAGGAAGCAGGGCAAGCCGATCGACCCGGCCAAGCTGCTGCCGCCGCGCTAGGTCGCGTCGATCGCGCACCGAAGGTCAGGCTCACATATGTCGTCCTGGCCCGTCCTCGTCTTCGACATCGAAACGATTCCCGATGTCGCCGGCCTGCGGGCCTTGCGCCAGATGGATGCGAGCGTCGACGATGCCGGTGTCTACGCCGCGGAAATTGCCGAGCGGAAGGAGCGCGGCAAAGGCGACTTCATGCCGCTCTACCTGCAGCGCATCCTCGTCATCAGCTGCGTGTTCCGCAATGCCGAGGGCCTGCGCGTCCACTCGATCGTCGATCGCGAGATGGACGGCGCGAGCCAGGAAGGCCGCGTCGTGCAGTCGTTCTTCAATCTCGTCGAGCGGCACCAGCCGCAGCTCGTCAGCTGGAACGGCGGCGGCTTCGATCTTCCCGTGCTGCACTACCGCGGCATGCGCCACGGCGTCGTCGCCAGCAAGTACTGGGACATGGGTGAAGACGACCGCGAATACCGCTGGAACAACTACATCGGCCGCTATCACACCCGCCATCTCGACCTGATGGATCTGCTGGCCATGTACCAGCCGCGCGCCAACGCGCCGCTCGACGCGATGGCCAAGATCTGCGGCTTCCCGGGCAAGCTCGGCATGGATGGCTCGCAGGTCTATTCGGCGTATCTCGACGGCAAGCGCGACGAGATCCGGCGCTATTGCGAGACCGACGTGATGAACACATATCTCCTGTACTGCCGTTTCCAGAAGATGCGTGGCGGCTTCACCGAGGTCGAATACGAGCGCGAGATCGGCTTCGTGCGCGAGACTCTGGGCTCGCTCGACGAGGCGCATTGGCGCGAGTACCTGGCGGCCTGGACGGCGCCCGCCACGACGCCCACGACCGCCGCGACCGACACGGCCGGCACCACCGTCTACATCGACGCGTCGAGCATCCGCGCGTAGTCGTCGCGCGTCGCCAGGCGCGGATTGGTCTTGTGGCAGTGGTCGGCCATCGCGCCGTCGATGACACGCTCGTACAGATCGTGCGTCACGCCGAGTGCGGCAAGCCCCGACGGCAGGCCGAGGCGCGCATTCATCGCCCGCAACGCCGCGGCGATGGCATCGCCGCCGTCGTCGTCCTGCATCTGCCGCACGCCCATCGCGTGGGCCATGCGGACGAGGCGGCGGTCCTTCTGCATCGATGCGGCGCTCGCATTGAACTTCACGACCTCCGGCAGAAACATTGCGTTGAGCGTGCCGTGGTGCAGCTTCGGGTTCACGCCGCCGAGGCTGTGGCTCAGGCTGTGCACGCAGCCGAGGCCCTTCTGGAACGCCATCGCGCCCTGCATGCTCGCGCTCATCATGTTCCAGCGCGCCTCGCGATCG
>DAIMIM010000578.1:0-1923 GCA_036722755.1 Caldimonas sp.
TTCCGGCTCGACGCCACCAAGCTGCGCTACCGCGACTGGGACGACCTCATGGGTTACTGCGCCTATTCCGCCATGCCGGTCGGGCGTTTCGTGCTCGACGTGCACGGCGAGAGCCGCGCCACCTGGCCGGCGTCCGACGCCACCTGCGCGGCACTGCAGATCATCAATCACCTGCAGGACTGCGCGGCGGACTACCGCAATCTGGACCGCGTCTATATCCCGCTCGATGCCCTCGCCGCTTGCGGCCTTGGCGTGGAGGCGCTCGCCGCGCCGAAGGCGTCGCCGGAGTTGCGGCGCTGCCTCGCAGGACTAGCGAAGCGGACCGCGGTTCTCCTGCACCAGGGCGACGCGCTGCCGAGCCTGATCGAGGACGGCCGGCTGGCGCTGGAGATCTCGGTTATCCAGACGCTGGCCCAGCAACTCACCGGTATCCTCCTGCGGCGCGATCCTTTGAGCGAACGCGTGCATCTCGGCAAGCTCGGCGTCGCCGGCGTCAGCCTCCTCGCCATCGTCAAGGGGCTCACGCGCCGCGCCGGTTTCTCAATGCCCGACCTCGGCGGCCCAACCGTGACCGACGAACCCGCGGCCGAAGCCGAACAGCGCGCCAGCGGCAGCTCGTTCTATCTGGCCATGCGCATCATGCCGAAAGAGCAGCGCGAGGCGATGTTCGAGATCTATTCGTTCTGCCGCAAGGTCGATGATATCGCCGACGAAGCCGGCCCGCGCGATGTGCGGCTCGATCAATTGCAGCGCTGGCGTAACGACATCGATGCGCTCTATGGCGGAACGCCGCCGCCGCCCTTACGCGGGCTGGCCAGCGTCGTGCGCGACTTCGACCTGCAGCGCGAGGATTTTCTCGCCATCATCGACGGCATGGAGATGGACGTCGTGGCCGACATCCGCGCGCCCACGCTCGCGACCTTCGACGTTTATTGCGACCGCGTCGCCAGCGCGGTCGGCCGGCTGAGCGTTCGCGTCTTTGGAATGGAGACGCAGGCCGGGATCGCGCTCGCGCATCATTTGGGCCGTGCACTGCAGATCACGAATATCCTGCGCGACCTCGACGAGGACGCCGCCATCGGCCGGCTCTATCTGCCGCGCGAAGTGCTGGCCGACGCCGGCATAACGACGACCGATAATCCCGCGGCAGCGCTAGCCAGTCCAACGATCGGCCAGGCTTGCGCACCCGTCGCCGCGCGCGCCGAGCGCCACTTTGCGGAAGCCAACGCCATCATGGCGAAATGCCCACGCCGCACGGTGCGCACGCCGCGCGTCATGGCGGTCGCCTATCGCATGATCCTTAACCGGCTGATGGCGCGCGGCTGGCAGCCGCCGCGCCAGCCGGTGCGGCTGCGGCGCTCGCAATTTCTCTGGATCTTCCTGCGCCACGCGATCCTGTGATGCCGCGCTCGGTCCACATCATCGGCGCCGGTCTCGCCGGCCTTGCCACCGCGGTGCGGTTGGTCGCGCAGGGCGTGCGCGCCACGGTCTACGAGGCGACCAACCAGGCAGGCGGGCGCTGCCGCTCCTATCACGACCCGGCGCTCGGGATCACGATCGATAACGGCAACCACCTCCTGCTGTCCGGAAACCGGGCGGCGCTCGGCTACCTCGCCATGATCGGCGCGAGCGACCGTCTGGCCGGGCCTTCGAGCGCGAGTTTTCCCTTCATCGATCTTGCCAGCCACGAGCGCTGGACGCTGCGCGCCAATGACGGCCGCATCCCGTGGTGGATCTTCGACCGCCATCGGCGCGTGCCGGGGACGCGCGCGCGGGATTATTTGTCGGTGCTGCGCCTGCTGCGCGCGGCGCCGGGCGCGACCATCGGCGAGGTGCTCGATTGCAAAGGCCCGCTTTATGAGCGGCTGCTCGGGCCGCTTTTGTTGGCCGCGCTCAACACCGAGCCGCCGGCGAGTTCGGCGA
>DAIMIM010000579.1:0-1916 GCA_036722755.1 Caldimonas sp.
CGTTGCGCCTGATCGGCATCTAAGATGGACTCATGGTTCTCTTGCTTTCCGCTCGGCTCTCATCCATCGAGGGACAGGAATCCACGCCCGCCCGATCTCGCCATCGGTCTTGGTTCGGGCTCGTGCTGGCGGCGGCCTGCATGGCGATGCTCACCAGCTGCGGCGGCGGCGGCAGCAGCGCCGGTTCCGGCGTCGGCAGCGGCCCACAGCTGCCTCCCGGACCGCCCGTCGACGGACCCGCCTGGCGGGCCTTCGCAGGCGATGCGCAGCACACGGCGATCGCCGCGATCGCGACGCAGGACCTGAACCGCATTTCCTGGTCGACGCCGCTCGATCTGGCGCCGCCGTACAGCGCGAACGGCGAGCTCTTCATCCACTACGGCTCGCCCGTTGTCACGTCGCACAATGCCGTGCTCCTGCCGCTCAAGACCGGCGCTTCCGGCGGCTTTCGCATCGAGGCGCGGGCGGGCAGCAACGGCGGCCTGATCTGGTCGGCCGACAGCGACTACCGGCTGCCGCCGCACAACTGGGTGCCGAGCTACAACCTCGCGCTCACGGTTGCCAACCGTCTCTACGCGCCGGGCGCCGGTGGCAAGCTGCTCGTCAAGGACGATGCCAACGCGGCGGGCGGCACGCTGCAGTCGGCCGTCTTCTACGGCGCGAGCGTCTACGCCGGCGCGCCCGCGACCTTCGATGCGAACATCGTCATCAACACGCCGCTGACGGTCGACACCGCGGGCAACGTCTTCTTCGGCTTCATCGTCCTCGGCGCCAACCCGGCAGGGCTCGCCAGCGGCATCGCCCGCGTCGGCGCCGACGGCGTCGGCAGCTGGGTCTCGGCGGCGGTGGCCGCCGGCGACGCGGGCATCGACAAGGTGGCGATGAACAGTGCGCCGGCGCTCTCGCCCGATCTGAGGACTGTGTACGTTGCCGTGAACAGCGCCGCCGGCGCCGGCTTGGCGCAACGAGGCTACCTGCTCGCGCTCGACAGCGGCACGCTGGCCGTCAAGGGCAAGGCGGCATTGATGGATCCCGGCACCGGCACGCTCGCCGACGTCACCGACGACAGCACCGCCTCGCCCACCGTCGGGCCAGACGGCGAGGTCTTCTTCGGCGTGCTGGAAGCTGCCTTCGGCTCGCACAACGGCCGAGGCTGGTTGCTCCACTTCGATGCGACGCTGGCGACGCGCCTCGTCCCCGGCGGCTTCGGCTGGGACGACACGGCGTCCATCGTGCCGGCGTCGATGGTGCCTTCCTACGCGGGCAGCTCGAGCTACCTGCTGATGACCAAGTACAACAATTACGCGGGCATCGGCAGCGGCGATGGCGCCAACCGCGTGGCCGTGATCGATCCGCGCGCCAGCCAGGTCGATCCGATCTCGGGCCAGCCGATCATGAAAGAGGTGCTGACCCTGCTCGGCGCGACCTTCGAGTCGGGCACGTCGGGGCCGGTCAAGGAGTGGTGCATCAACACCGCGGCCGTCGACCCGCTGACGAAG
This sequence comes from Caldimonas sp., assembly GCA_036722755.1. Taxonomy (GTDB): domain Bacteria; phylum Pseudomonadota; class Gammaproteobacteria; order Burkholderiales; family Burkholderiaceae_C; genus Schlegelella_A. The sequence goes on from DAIMIM010000579.1 coordinate 1,500, forward strand.
TCGATCCTCGTCAACAGCGAGGACGGGTTCCTCTATCGCTGGGACATGGTCACCAACCGCGCGACCCAGCGCATCCGGCTCACGAGCGGCATCGGCGAGTCGTACACGCCCACCGCCGTCGGTGCCGACGGCGCGGTGTACGCGGTCAACAACGCGGTGCTGTTCTCGATCGCAAGGTAGGGCCCGGCTGTGTCGTTACTCCAGCAACGTTCCTTCGAGCGCCACCTTCGTGATCCGATCGATCGCGAGCGTGGCAGCCAAGGGGGCGACGCTCATGGCGATGTTGGCCGCACCGCTGACCAGCGCGTTGCCGCTCAGTGGAGAGAGCAGCAGATCGGTTGCCAGTAGCGCGTTGTCGAGGATCCTGTAGGCGCCACCGCGAAATCCCTTGATCACCTGGACCCGCTTGGTCAACTC
>DAIMIM010000580.1:0-1904 GCA_036722755.1 Caldimonas sp.
TCGCCAGCAGCGCCGCGCCGCGCACGATGTGCTCCGCGCCGTCGGCGGGCCCGACGCAGCAGAGCACCGCGGCCTCGGTCTTCCAGACCCGGCCGATGGCGCGATCGGCGCGGTAGGCCTGCACGTCGTCCTCGACGCGATCGGCGGTGCGGCGCAGCGCGAGCTCGCGAAGCGCCATCAGGTTTCCCTTCCTGAAGAAGTTCGCCGCGGCGCGTTCAGCCTGGCCCTGGCCATAGACCTTGCCCGCCTTGAGGCGGCTGATCAGCTCGTCGGCAGGGGTGTCGACGAGCACGACCTCGTCGGCCCGATCGAAGAAGGTGTCGGGCAAGGTCTCCTGCACGCGCACGCCGGTGATGCCGCCGACCACGTCGTTCAGGCTCTCGAGATGCTGGACGTTGAGCGTCGTCCACACGTCGATGCCCGCGGCGATCAGCTCCTCGACGTCCTGCCAGCGCTTCGGATGTCGCGAGCCGGCGACGTTCGAGTGAGCCAGCTCGTCGACCAGGATCAGCCCCGGATGCCGCGCGAGCGCGGCATCCAGGTCGAATTCCGGCAACGCCGCGTTGCCCGGGGCGGCCACCATCCTGCGCGGCAGAACTTCCAAGCCTTGCTGCAGCAAAGCCGTGTCGGCGCGACCGTGCGTCTCGACGATGCCGGCGACGACGTCGCTGCCGGCGGCCAGTGCGACGCGCGCGGCGGCGAGCATGGCGAAGGTCTTGCCCACTCCCGCCGACGAGCCGAAGTAGATGCGCAGCTTGCCGCGCGCTGCCTTCGCTTCGTCCTCGCGGATGCGTTCGATCAGCGCATCGGGATCCGGGCGGGAGTCGTCGTTCATGCCGCCATCAGAGCCACTTGGCGCGGCGGAAACGCCACCACACGAAGGCGCACGCGCTGACGATGATGGCGAGCGCCGCCGGGTAGCCCCACTTGAGCTTGAGCTCGGGCATGGTCTCGAAATTCATGCCCCAGATGCCGGCGAATGCCGTCGCCACGGCGAAGATGCCGGCGTAGGCGGCGAGGCGCTTGGTGATGTCGGTCTCTTCGATGGTCACCATCGAGAGATTGACCTGGATCGCCGTGCCGATCGTCTCGCGCACGGCGTCGAGCGACGCGTTCATACGCGCCAGGTGATCGAACACGTCGCGGAAGTATTCGCGGTTGTTGCTGCAGACCTGCGGCACACGACCGCTGATGAGCTTGGCGACGGCTTCCTGCAAGGGCGCCACGGCGTGCTTGACGGTGCCGATCTTGCGCTTGAGCTCGTAGAGTCGCTCGATGTTGTTCCGCCCGTGGTGCGGCTCGAAGATCTGCGTCTCGATCGACTCGAGATCGACCTCGAGCGCATCGATGATGGGGAAGTAGCGGTCGACCACCGCGTCCATCAGCGCATAGAAGACGAAGGCCGAGCCGTGCTTGAGCAGGTGCGGCTCGCGCTCGGCCCTGGCGCGCACGCCGAGAAAGCCCTCGAGCGTGCGGTTGCGCGCAGAGAGCACGAAGTTCGGGCCCACGAATACGTCGACCTCGCCGACCACGAGCTCGCCCTGCGGATCGGTCTCCACCGTGTGCAGCACGGCGAACAGCGTGTCGCCGTACTCCTCGATCTTCGGTCGCTGGTGGCCATGCCGAGCATCCTCGATGGCGAGCTCGTGCAGGCCGAACTCTTCCTGCATCTTCGAGAGCTCTTCCGGCGTCGCATCCTTCAGAGCGACCCAGACGAAGCAGTTCGGCCGGCCGATGTAGTCGCTGATGTCGTCGATGGAGCAGTCGGCGAGTTTCCGGCCGTCTTCGTAAGCCACGCAATTGATCAGCACGGTGTGGCGACTCCGAAGCAGTTGAGGCGGCCGATTCTAGGAGCGGGGCCGTGTACTGCCCGCGAGGATGACCGCTCGCAGCACATGTTCTCC
>DAIMIM010000581.1:0-1901 GCA_036722755.1 Caldimonas sp.
CTTCCTTCGAGCGCATCGCCCGCGTTTCGCCGTGCTCGGGATCGAACAGCACCGTTGCCTGATGCACTGCGCCGCCGTCTTCGATGAGGTCGATCTGCCACTGCACTTCGTAGTCGATCGCCTGCTGCATGAAGCGAAAGCTGTTGAGGTTCTTGATCTCGCGGCGCGTGCCGAACGACGCGCCCGGCCGGCGCACCGACACGTTGGCGTCGCAGCGAAAGCTCCCCTCCTGCATGTTGCCGTCGCAGATGCCGAGCCAGACGACGAGCGCATGCAGCGCCTTCGCGTACTCGACCGCTTCGGCGGCCGAGCGCATGTCGGGCTCGGTGACGATCTCGAGCAGCGGCGTGCCGGCGCGGTTGAGGTCGATGCCGGTCCAGCCGCCCGCGAAATCGAGCGGCGCATGGCCGTGTCGCGCGCTGCTGTCGGCATCGGCGAAGACCACGCCGTGGATCGATTTGCCGGCGTCTTCCTCGAGGTGGGCGCGCGTCAGTTGCACGCGCCGCAGCGCATCGCCGACGAAGAAATCGACCGAGCCGCCTTGCACGACGGGCGTCTCGTACTGGCTGATCTGGTAGCCCTTCGGCAGGTCGGGATAAAAGTAGTTCTTGCGCGCGAAGATCGACAGCGGCGCGACCGTCGCGCCGACTGCGAGGCCGAAGCGGATGGCGCGCTCGACGGCGCCGCGGTTGAGGACCGGCAGCGTTCCCGGCAGCGCCAGGTCGACCGCCGACGCGTGCGTGTTCGGCGCGGCGCCGAACGCGGTCGACGAACCGCTGAAGATCTTCGAACGCGTCGAGAGCTGGGCGTGCGTCTCGATGCCGATCACGACCTCGTAGCCGCGAACCAGCGGCGCGCGGCTGGCGGTGGGCGAGCTCATCCGAGGCCTCGCATCAGAGCGTCGCCGGCGCGCGGGTGTGCCAGTCGGTCGCCTGCTGGAAAGCATGCGCCGCGTGCAGCAGCTTGCCTTCCTGGAAGTAGTTGGCGATCAGCTGCAGGCCCACGGGCATGCCCGTCGAGACGGTCTGCATGCCCGTCGGGACGGTCGGCATGCCGGTCGCAGTGTTCGGCAGGGCGGTCGCGCCGAAGCCGGCCGGCACGCTCATGCCGGGCAGGCCGGCCAGGCTCGCCGGCAAGGTGAAGATGTCGGCGAGGTAGCTCGCGACCGGATCGTCGCGCTTGTCGCCGAGCGGCCAGGCGACCGTCGGCGCGACCGGGCCGGCGATCAGGTCGCACTCGCGAAAGCACGTCTGGAAGTCGTCGGCGATCATGCGGCGGAGCTTTTGCGCCTGCAGGTAGTAGGCGTCGTAGTAGCCGTGCGAGAGCACGTAGGTGCCGATCATGATGCGGCGCTTCACCTCGGCACCGAACCCTTCGCTGCGGCTGGCCTTGTACATGCCCTGCAGGTCGGCGTAGTGCTCGGCGCGGTGCCCGTAGCGCACGCCGTCGAAGCGCGACAGGTTCGACGATGCTTCGGCCGGTGCGATGAGGTAGTACACCGGGATCGCCAGCTCGGTGCGCGGCAGGCTGACGTCGACCAGCGTCGCGCCGAGCTTCTCGAACTCCGCGAGCGCGGCCCGCAGGGCGGCTTCGACGTCGCTGGCCAGCGCCTTCGGAAAGAACTCGCGCGGCACGCCGATGCGCAGGCCGCGCATCGGCCGGGCGGCTGTCGCGCCTTCGCGGACGGCCGACAGTGCGGCGCTGAAATCCTGCGGCGGCCGCTCGGCGCTGGTCGAGTCGCGCGGGTCGTAGCCGCTCATGGCCGAGAGCAGGATGGCGCAGTCTTCGGCGCTGCGCGCCAGCGGCCCGGCCTGGTCGAGGCTCGAGGCGAAGGCGATCATGCCGTAGCGCGAGCACGTGCCGTAGGTCGGCTTGATGCCGGTGATGCCGCAAAAGCTCGC
>DAIMIM010000582.1:0-1898 GCA_036722755.1 Caldimonas sp.
GTCCGGCAGTTGGCGCGCGAAGATCGGCGCACGCGGCGCCACCAGCGCGCGGGACGGCGAGCCGATCGGCGTCACCCTCGTGCAGGCCGGCGAAATCCTGCGTTTCTCGAGCAGCGCCGTCGACGTGACGCGCGATCCAGATTGGGAAAACTACCGCGACTTCTGGAAACAGCGCAACGGCGTCGAACTGCGACGCGTCTTCTATCGCGGCGAGGGCAAGGTCGTCGGCGAGCAGGAAGACGACCAGCAGGAGGAACCCGTGGTGGCCGCCGTGGACGACGCGGCGTCGCCAAGCTCGCGCGCCGCCGCGCGCGCAGCGGACAAGCCGGCGTCGTGGCCGCGCGGCGCGACCGTGCGGCGGGTCGAGATCGCGATGTACATCTATGCTGCGGGGCAGGCCGGCGAGGCGATCGACCGCGGCGCGCTGCGTGGCCGCGTCGATGTCGACGATCAGCGCATCCGCGGGCGCCTCTGGCTCAACAGCGAGCAGGCCGAACGCTACGTCGACCTGCGGCGCGCCTGAGGCGCCCGGTCGCGGCTCCTACCTGACGGCAGCGACGACGGCGTGGCCGCGTACCTGCGGCGCCGGAATCTTCGCCATCGCGGCGCCGGCGTTGCCGTCGACGGGCAGGTGCTTCTCGCGCCACTCGGGCATGCCGCCGCGGAACCAGTAGACCTTGCTGTAGCCGGCGGCCACCGCCTGGCGCGATGCCTTGTACGACTTCCAGCACTCGGGACCGTTGCACATGAAGATGGCGGGCTTGTCCTTGGCGATGTTCTTCAGCGCCGAGAAGTCGTCCTTCGCGAGCTCGAAGTCGACTTCCTTCAGGCTCTTTTCGACATAGGGTGCAAGCACTGCGCCACGCAGGTGTTCGCTGTCGTATTCCTTTTGCGTGCGCGTGTCGACGACGGTCACGCCCTGCTTCATCAGCTCGGCGACTTCGTCGGCGCCGACCCGGGTCGCGCCCTTCACGCCATCGGGCGTGGCGATGCCGAGCGAAGCGATGTAGGTGAACTGCTTGCTCGCGTCGGCCGTGGCGATATGAAAGCGGCCGACGCCGGGGATCTGTCCGTCGGGTGAGTTGACCCAATCGCTGAGTCGGGCGCAATCGGTGGCGCAGAAATCCCTGCGAACGACCATGCTCATGCCGCCGGGCACCGGCCGCGTCGACTTCAGGATGTGCGCCTGGTTCGGATGCGCGGTGAGCCACTCGCGGGCCTGGTTTTCATCGGCGACGGTCACATCGGCCATGTCGAAGGAGAGCGCGACCAGACCACCGCCCGTGGTGTTGCCGTACGTGACCTTGGAGAATTGCGCGAGCTTGATGCCGGACTCCGTCAGAAGGCCTTTGGCGACATAGCTGCGCAAGGAGTCCTGCTGCGGCAGGTACAGGCGCTTGCCGGGCAGCTTGTCGATCGAGTCGATGCCGTTCCTGACGACCAGTGCGTAGACCTGGTCCTGGCCGCTCGTGGCGAGCAGCTGATAGGCATGGAGGATCGCCGAGGCGGTGACGTGCGCCGGCGCGATGATCACTTCGTTCTCGACAGTCCGGCTGGCGCGCATCACCTCGGCCATCGACGAGGTCTGCGTGATCGTCGCACGCGCACCGGTCGCGCGGCTGAGCGATTGCGACGGTGCGAGCGAGGCGCCCAGGAGCACGTCGCCGGCGGTGTCTGCGGGATCGATGCCGAGCAGGACGCGGACATCGGACGCGGCATGCGCTGGCATCGCAGCGAATGCGACGAGCGCCGCACCGGCGAGCACCCTGCCGAAGGCGATGGCGCGCGGCGCCGATAGGGAACGGAGGTGATTCATCATGCGACGTCTCCAGAAAACGCGCGCAAGCTTAAGCCCGGCATCGGCGTTAGCGTTCACAATGACGCCCGTTACTGAAAAT
>DAIMIM010000583.1:0-1897 GCA_036722755.1 Caldimonas sp.
TCAATCACGTCACTTCGGCTGTGAGCCGCTCACTTCCGGTTTGCACCCAACTCCGGACATGTCGCCGCGCCGCAATAACTGACGCTATGTGCCAAGATCAGACATCGGTCGAACGCGCTCCCACATCTTCGTCATCCCTTGGCACTTGCTGCTAAAGGCGTAGACTGCCGTCGACCAAGCCAGGGGGAAGTGCGTGCCGATCGAGCGGCCAAACCGACGGCTGACGACGATCTTTGCGGCCGATGCAGTCGGCTACAGTCGACTTGTGGGAGCTGACGAGGAAGGTACGCTCAAGCGTCTCCGGGTCATTCGCAAGGACCTGATCGATCCCTTAATCGCCGCTTATCGCGGGCGCATCGTCAAGACGACCGGGGATGGCCTCCTAGTCGAGTTCGCCTCGGTTGTGGATGCGGTGCGTTCGGCTATCGAAATGCAGCGAGCGATTGCTGACAGCAACGCGGGTCTGGCGCCGGACAAGCGCATCGAGTTCCGCGTCGGCATTAATCTCGGTGACGTGGTCGTGGAGGACGATGGCGACCTCATGGGCGACGGCGTCAATGTGGCGGCGCGATTGGAGGGGATTGCCGAGCCTGGCGGTATTTGCCTGTCTAGTGCGGCTTATGACCAGGTGCGTGGTAAAATTGTTATCGCCGCGCAAAATCGCGGTCAGCAACACCTGAAGAACATCGCTGAGCCAGTGCAGGTCTATGCGCTTTCACCTGCGCACCCCGCAGCAGCGACGCCGCGCACGGCCGTCGCGCCACGACTCTCCATCGTTGTCCTTCCCTTCGTCAACCTCGGTGGCAACAGTGAGCAGGACTATTTCGTTGACGGTGTTACCGAAAGCCTCACAACCGACCTGTCGCGCATTCCTGGCGCTTTCGTCATCGCGCGCAACACCGCCTTCACTTTCAAGAGCAAGTCAGTGGACGCCCGCGCGATCGGTCGCGAACTCGGTGTGCGCTACGCAATGGAAGGCAGCGTGCAGGGCGGTGGCGACCGCATCCGCGTCAACGCGCAGCTCATCGACACGGAAACCGGCGCGCACCTCTGGGCCGAGCGTTTCGACAAGCCGCGCGCCGACATCTTCGACATGCAGGACGAGATCACCACGCGCCTCGCCCGGATCGTGGGCATCGAGCTCGTCGCCGCGGAAGGACGCAGGGCAGAGCGCGAGCGGCCGAACAACATGGATGCCGTAGACTTGGCCATGCGCGGCTGGGCAATCCTCAACCAACCCTTGTCCATACGCCGCGACCGCGCGGCTTGCGACCTGTTCGACGCGGCGCTCCGGTTGGACCATCGCAATGTCGAGGCGTTGGTCGGTCTCGCCTTCTACCATGGTAACGACCTTCGCACCTTCGCCTCGACCAATCGGGACGAACAGCTACGTATCGCCCAGACGGCCATCACTGAGGCGCTGAGACTTGCGCCGGGCAACGCGCTAGCCCATTTTGTTCACGCCAATGTCCTGCATGTATCGGGCGCGACGGAACGATCGCTTCGCGAGCTAGAGTTCGCTATCACGCTGGATCGCAATCTGGCCTGGGCCCATGCCGACGCGGGCTTCATGAAGGTGCTACTCGGGCGCGCGGAAGAGGCAGAAGCCGATCTCACAAACGCGATCCGGCTCAGCCCGCGCGATCCCGGACTGGATCGCTGGCACGCCCTGCTCGGGATCGCCGACCTATTCCTCGGCCGGCTCGAATCAGCCCTGGACAGGCTGCGTAAATCGGTCGAAATAAATCCCAACGTCGCCATGCCCCATTTCTTCCTGGCAGCGGCCTCGGCGCTGAGCGGCCACGCTGCGGAAACGCGGGAGGCGCGGAACGCCGGCCTCCGGCTCGACCCGAACTTTACCGTCGCCAGATTTCGCAACGAGCGGCGCAGTGAAAAC
>DAIMIM010000584.1:0-1891 GCA_036722755.1 Caldimonas sp.
GGCAGCCGCCGCGTTCGTCATGCCCAAGAGAATGGTGAGAGGCTTGATCCGATCTGAGTTGTCGCCGTAAAGAATCTGATATCCATCGTCCATGGAGTGCGTTCCGCCCATTCCATTTCCGACGAAGGCTCCCGCTCTGCTGCGATCCAGGTCGAGCATGGCCCCTGCCGCTTCCACTACCGCCTGGTTCGCTGCGTAGAGCGCAAACAGACTGAAGCGGTCAAGCATGCGAAGCTTCTGGCTATCGAAGTGTGCTGTACCGTCGAACTGCACCGTGGCCCCGAGCGGCGCGCGGAGCCGGTGAGCGAACGACACATCGAGGCTGCGAATGCCGGAGCGCCCCGCACTGGCGTTTTCGAATACTTCCGCCGCACTGTTGCCGAGCGGCGATACGACGCCGATTCCAGTGACCGCTACTCGTCTCATGGCGTCTTGTCGTGAACCTCGCTCACATACTTCATCAAAGGCCCCGCAGCCAAGGCTATGCGCTCGACTTGACTCTTGCGAACAGGCCCGCCGTTTGCGACGATACTTCCGTCCAGTCCGCGCGCGCGCCTTTGCACCCTCATCGCATGTACCTCCTCGGCATCGGCACTGCCACGCCGCCGTCGAGGTACACCAAGGCGGAGTGTCTCGACGCCTTCCAGCGCTCCGACTGGTACGCCAAGCTCGATACGCGCTCGCACCTCATTGCCCGCACGGTGCTGCAGCGCGACAACGGCATCGAGGCGAGGCGTCTCGCGGTCGGATCGCTGGACGAGGTCTTCAATATCGATCCCGAGACGCTCGATCGCCGCTTCCTCGCCCACGCGCCAGTGCTCGCCGCCGACGCGGCCGCCAAGGCGTTGCGCACGGCCCGCCTCGAGGTTCGCGACATCGGCGCCGTCGTCGTGAGTACCTGCACAGGCTACGTCTGCCCCGGCTTGTCGGGCCATGTCGTCGAGCGGCTCGGCCTGCGTGCCGACGTGCAGGCCTACGACCTGGTCGGCCAGGGTTGCGCAGCGGCGCTGCCCAATCTGCAACTCGGGCGCTCGCTGCTCGCGGCGTCGGCGGTCGGTGCGGTCGATCACGTGCTCTCGATCTGCGTCGAGGTGAGCAGCGCCGCGATGTATCTCGACAACGACCCCGGCGTGCTGATCAGCGCGTGCCTGTTCGGTGACGGTGCGGGCGCCGCCGTCCTGTCCCGCGAGCCCGGGCGCGGACCGGCTGGTGTCGGCAGCCGGGGCATCGAATGGATCGACTCCAGCTCGCTGATCGATCCGTCGCAGCGCAAGGCTCTCATGTTCGAGCACAGGGCCGGCATGCTGCGCAACATCCTGACCCGCGAGGTGCCGGCGCTGGCGGCCGAGTACGCGCAGCGCGTGCTGCAAACTGTGCTCGGGCGCGCCGGACTGCACGGCAACGACATATCCGCCTGGATCATGCATGCCGGCGGCCGCGACGTGCTGCAGGCCCTCGAGAGGCGCTTCGAACTCGACGGCGACGCTTTTCGCTACAGCGCGGCGATGCTGCGCGAGTACGGCAACCTGTCGAGCGCATTCGTCTACTTCGTGCTTGAGGCGGCGCTGGCCGACGACGCGCCCGGCGGCTGGTGGTGGCTTTCCTCGTTCGGCGCCGGCTTCAGCTGCCACGGCGCACTGCTGCATGTCGGTTGACATGGTGCCCCGTGGAGTGTGACGAGCTTATCGCTTGCGAGCGCCACGAGATGTCGATCCTAGAGTTTCGAGCTGCGTAAGGTCGGAAGCGCCCGTTCGCTTTGCGCAGGTGAACGACCCGAGTTACTTTGAAGTCGCCACTCGCGCGCCGCACAAACGGGGGAGCGAGAGATCGCTTCGACTACTGACCTGGCTATTGACAATATTTTATCGATACCAGGATGGCGTCATGGCCG
>DAIMIM010000585.1:0-1890 GCA_036722755.1 Caldimonas sp.
GATCCGCTCAACCCGATGGACAACGCCCAGGTGACGAGCCAGATGGCGCAGATCAGCACCGTGACCGGCATCGGCACGCTGAACACGACGGTGCAGTCCCTGTCGTCGCAGTTCACGCAGATGCAGGCGCTGCAGGGCGCCTCGCTGGTCGGCCACAGCGTGATCGTGCCCGGCAACATGATCAACATCGACCCGACCTCTGCGACCGGCCAGGGCGGCTTTCAGCTGGCGACGCCGGCCGACGCGGTCAAGGTCGAGATCCTGGCGCCGAGCGGCGCGGTCGTGCAGACGATGAACCTCGGCGCCGAGGGCGCCGGCCTGCACAGCTTTGCCTGGCCGTCCGGCACGGCGACCAATGCCGACGGCTACACCTTCCGCGTCACCGCCAGCACCGGCGGCGTGACGATTCCGTCGACGGCGTTGATGAGCGACATCGTCGACGCGGTCTCGACCGTCGGCAACACGTTCAACCTCGAGTTGCAGAACTCCGGCACCGTGCCCTACAGCACCGTCGTTGCGCTGAACTGATCTTCACCTCTTCCCTGAAAGAGCAAACGCCATGGGCTTCCAGCAAGGTATTTCCGGTCTCAACGCGGCGAGCAAGAACCTCGACGTCATCGGCAACAACATCGCCAACGCCAACACCTACGGCGAGAAGTCGGCGCGCGCCGAGTTCGCCGACGTCTATGCGAACACGGTCGCGGGCAGCAGCAACACGATCGGCATCGGCACCATGCTCTCCGCCGTGTCGCAGCAGTTCACGCAGGGCACGATCACGCCGACGAGCAACCCGCTCGACGTCGCCATCAGCGGCAATGGCTTCTTCGAGGTGAGCAGCGCCAGCGGCGCGCTCTCGTACACGCGCAACGGCCAGTTCAAGGCCGACAACTCGGGCTTTCTCGTCAACGACCAGGGCCAGCACCTGATGGGCTATCCGGCCGATGCGACGGGCACCGTCATCCCGGGAACCGCCAGCGCGCTGCAGCTGCCGACAGCGGGCATCACGCCGGCCGTGTCGACCAAGATCTCGATGGAGATGAACCTCGATTCGACAGCGGCCGTCACCGCCCCGACTTCCGGCACGCCGATCGATTTCGCCGACCCGACCACCTACAACAACGCCACCTCGCAGACTGTCTACGACGTCAAGGGCCAGCCGGTCGCGCTGACCTACTATTTCCAGAAGGCGAGCACCGACACCTGGAACGTCTACGTCGCCGCCGACGGCACGCCAATCGCGACCTCGGGCGGCAACCCGGCGCCTTCGACGACGATCACCTTCCCGACCAACGGCAGCGCGCCGACCGCGCCGGTCGGCACTGTCGCGCTCGACATCCCGTCCGTCACCAATGCCGCCGGCGCGACGACGGTGCCGATCGCCGGCATCGCCCTCGACGTCTCGGGCGCCACCGAATACGGCGCGAAGTTCGGCGTCACGAACCTGACGCAGGACGGCTATGCGTCCGGTTCGCTGACGGGAGTCTCCTTCTCCGCCAACGGCGTCGTCACCGCGACCTACTCGAACGGCCAGACCAAGCCCGCCGGCCAGCTCGAGCTGGCGACCTTTCGCAACCCGCAAGGGCTCGAGCCGACCGGCGGCAACGGCTGGATCCAGACCGCGGCTTCGGGCGCGCCCATCGTCGGCGTGCCGGGCGACGGCAACCTGGGTGTCCTGCAGGCCGGAGCGCTCGAGGAGTCGAACGTCGATCTGACCCAGGAGCTGGTCAACATGATCACGGCGCAGCGCGACTACCAGGCCAACGCGCAGACGATCAAGACCGAAGACCAGATCATGCAGACCATCGTCAACCTGCGTTGAACGAGCGGGCTGAATCATGGACCGGATGATCTATCTGTCGATGGCTGGCGCGAAGGCGACCATGCAGCGAC
>DAIMIM010000586.1:0-1884 GCA_036722755.1 Caldimonas sp.
GCAACCAGCTCTACAACGTCGAGTTCGACGTGCAGAAGGCGGTGAAGGATCCGGCGAAGGTGAAGTGAGCGTCGACGGCCGCTCTGATGTCGCCGACGATCTTGTAGCCCGCGTGCGGCACGTCGCGCAGGCGTTTGGCGAAATGTCCACCATCGCGGACCTTACCGGCATTTCAGGCGCCGCTTCGGCGAATCAGGCCTCCACCAACGCCCCGCGGCTCACGCTCTCGCCGTCCTGCGGACGCAGTGTCCGGAACGACAGCGACGACAGCAATGTCAGAACGCCCAGGGTCACGAAGGCGTAGTGCAGGGCCCGCGTCACGGCGACGCGGTCGCTCTGCGGCAGGTCGCCCAGGAACCATGCCGTCACCAGCGAGCCGGCGGCCAGGCCGAAGCTGAACGACATCTGCTGCATCGAGCTGGCAATCGTGTTGGCCATGCTCGAGTCGGCCGCGCCGATGTCGGCGTAGGTCATCGAGTTCATGCTGGTGAACTGCAGCGAGTTGAAGAAGCCCATCGACAGGCCGAGCAGGACGATGAGCCACAGCGGCGTGGCGGCGCCGACCAGCGAGAACAGGCCGATGGTCACACCGATCATCAGGGTGTTGGAGACCAGCACCTTGCGATAGCCCAGCTTGGCAAGAATGCGCGGCGCGAGCAGCTTCATGCCCATCGCCGCGGCCGCGGCCGGCATCATGAGCAGCCCCGATTCCCACGCCGGCAAGCCCATGCCGACCTGGTACAGGAAGGGCAACAGGAACGGCAGGCCGCCGATGCCCAGCCGCGTGACGAAGCCGCCCATCACCGAGACGCGGAACGTCCGCACCCGGAACAGCCCGAGGCGCAGCAGCGGATGCGCTGTGTGGCGCGCATGAAAGGCGTAGGCGGCGAGCAGGCTGAGCGCGATGACGAGCAGCACGGCCGCCGACGTCGGGTCGATCCGATGCTCGCCGAACACCTCGAGCAGCCACGACAGCAGCGCCATGCCGGCACCGAACAGCACCAGGCCGACGACGTCGAGCGGCCGCGGCGCGTCGCCGCGATAGTCGGGCACGTGCTTGTGGATGAGCCACTGCGCCACCAGGCCCACCGGCACGTTGACGAAGAAGATGTCGCGCCACGACAGCCAGTGCACGATCAGGCCGCCCACCGTGGGCCCGAGCAGCGGCCCGATCAGCGCCGGCAGGACGATGAAGTTCATCGCCATCAGCAGCTCCGACTTGGCAAAGGTGCGGATCACCGCCAGCCGCCCCACGGGCATCATCATCGCCGCGCTGGCGCCCTGCAGGATGCGCGCGGCCACCAGCATCGGCACGCTCAGCGAGAGGCCGCAGAGGATCGAGGCCAGGGTGAACAACGCGACCGCCGTGGCATAGACCCGCTTCGTGCCGAAGCGATCGGCCAGCCAGCCGCTGATCGGAATGCAGAGCGCCAGGCTCAGGATGTAGCTGGTGACGACCGCCTTCAGGCTCAGCGGCGGCACGTGCAGGCTGGCGGCCATGGCCGGCACGGCGGTGTTGACGATGGTGGAGTCGAGCTGCTCCATGAAGAGCGTCGTCGCCACGACCCAGGGAAGATAGCGCTTGACGCTGTCGGAGTCCATCGCGGGACTCTAAGCTCGCGCCGTATCATCGCGCTCGCTTCCATCGGGGTTCGACGGTACAGCCTTGCATCCCCGCAGGCCCCACTCCCTACCGTCTCGAAGAGGATCTCGCCGTGGTCAACAAATTTCTCGCCCGTGCCTTCGCGGCGATCGTCCTCGGGCTCGGGCTCGCGAGCGCCAGCGTCGCCCAGCAAACCGTGCGCGTCGCCTCGACGCCCACCGGCATTCCGTTCACCTTCCTCGACACCAAGACCAACCAGATCTCCGGGATCATGGTCGACC
>DAIMIM010000587.1:0-1877 GCA_036722755.1 Caldimonas sp.
CGCCCCTCCTCCTTTACTTCACTCCACACAGCGACCCGCCGCAGCGCTCGTGGCAGCAGCGCAGCACTCGGGCCTTCATCCCTTCGCAGAGCGCTGGTGCCTGCTGCCGAGGGCGTCGGGCGACTGGCGCAGTGAAGTAAAGGAGGAGCTGTTGGCCGCCAGGCCGACAGCGGAGGACATGAACGGAGCCGCCCGGCGTGACGCCCTCGGCAGCCACGCGGCGGCACGGCGAGTTTGATTACTTCGAATGCGGTTTGATATCAGGCGCGGGCCCTGGCGCGCCGGCTCAGCGCGGCGTGCGCGCGAGCCGGTAGAGCGCTTCGACGAGATCGCCGGCACGCAGCGCGCCGGGCAGTTCGGGCTCGGCAGCGACGCCATGCTCGATGACGCCTTGCAAGGCCACATCGATGGCACGCATGCCGGTGCGCCAGCGGCCGCCGATCCATCCGGCCAGCACGTCGCCGGTGCCTGCCGTCGCCAGAGAGGCGTTGCCGGTCGCGTTGACGAACGGTCGCTCGTCGGGCGCGACGACGACCGTGCCCGAGCCCTTCAGAACGATGATCGAGCGGTAGCGCTCGGCGAGCGCGCTGGCGGCACGCAGCCGGTCGTCCTGCACCGCCTGCGCCGTCGTTTCGAGCAGCCGGGCCGCTTCGAGCGGGTGCGGTGTGAGGACGGTGGCGAGCTGTCGAGACGCGCGCACCGACAGCATCGTCTGCAGACCGGTGTCGGCGGCGATGGCGTTGAGCGCATCGGCATCGAGGACCAGCCGCGTCGCCACGGAGAGCAGGCGCGGCAGGGCGGCACGCACGGCATCGCCGCCGCCGCAACCGCAGATCACCGTGCTCGCGGCGAGCACGCTCTGCGGTCCCTGCCACCAGCCGTGTCGCATCATCAGCTCAGGGCGCTGCGCGTCGACGGCGAATGTCTTCGCCGCATCGCCAAGCAGGTCGACGAAGACCCGGCCGGCGCCTGCCGCGTGCGCGGCACGCGCCGCCAGAAGGACAGCCCCTTCCATGCCGGCGCCGCCACCCACGATGGCGACGTCGCCGAAGCTGCCCTTGTGCTCGGCCTGCAGGCGTGGCGCGACGAAACGGGCAAGCTCGCCGCGGCCGACCAGCCAGGCGTCGGCGGCTTGCGACGCGGCGTCGACGTCGAGACGGTCGATCCAGACCCGGCCGGCGTGGTCGCGCCCCGCGCTCGTGAAAAGGCCCGGCTTGGCGGTCAGCAGCGTCAACGTGTCGTGCGCGACGACGCACGCGGCGCCGAGCGGCTGGCCGCGCTCGGCGTCGAGCCCAGAGGGAACGTCGACGGCGAGCACGCGGCTGCCGCGCGCGGCGGCACGTGCCATGGTGGCGATGGCGTCGGCGAGCCCGGCGGCCGGTGGCCGCGTGGCACCGATGCCGAGCAATGCATCGATGAGGACATCGGCCGTCGCGTCGGCGTTGGCGAACAGTGCATCCGATCCGACGACGATCGGCACGCCGGCGTCGCGGGCTCTCGCCAAGGCGTTGGTCGCGTCGACGGGCAGGCTCGACGGCTCGCCGAAGAGCCGCACCGACGCGTCCTTGCCCATGCTGCGCAAGCGGGTCGCGGCCTCGAGGCCGTCGCCGCCGTTGTTGCCCGGGCCGGCAAAGACGACGAAACGCCGCGCGTGCGGCGCGAGCGCGAGGGCGAGCCGGGCGACCGAGTCGCCGGCGCGCGTCATCAACGTGAATGCGGGCAATGTCCTGGCCGCCTCGACCTCGATGCGCCTGGTCGTGGCCACGCCATGCAGTGGCTCACGGCCGACATGCGAATCGAGGCATCGGATCGCGCCCATCCTGTCAACCCAGGCGCTCGATGCCGAGCCCGTCGATCCCGATCGGCGTGGGCCGGCC
>DAIMIM010000588.1:0-1875 GCA_036722755.1 Caldimonas sp.
ACGGCTTCGGCCGCAGCGACACGCGCGCCGCGCTGCGCGCGCACTTCGAGGTCGATGCCGCGGCGATCGCCAACGCCGCGTTGAAGGCGCTCGGCTAGCGGCTCTCGCTGCTCAAAGCTGGAACGCCAGCCAGAGAAGCAGGCCTTCGAACAGATCGCGAAGCAGGCTCGGTTCCTTCGCCGCGAAGCGATCCGCGCCCGACCGCTCCTGCTCGAGCCACGCCGCAAACCGGCGCACGTCGGCCGGCTCGTAGAAGGCGACCATCAGCTCGTAGTTGAGAAAGAGGCTGCGCAGATCGAGATTGGCGGAGCCGACGAGGGCGAGATGGTCGTCGAACACGACTGCCTTCGCGTGCACCATCCACGGCACGAACCAGACGCGCGCGCCCGCGGTCGCCAGATCGCGCAAGGGACGGTGCCGTGCCACGTCGGCAAGCCGATGGTTGGAGCGCGCCGGCATCACGAGATCGACGAGCACGCCGCGTCGGGCCGCCAGTGTCAGAGCGATGAGCAGGTTCGCATCCGGAACGAAGTACGGCGTGATCGCGAGAATGCGACGGCGCGCGATGTAGCAGCCCGACAGGATCAGCGACTGCACCGTGTCGTCGACCTGGTCCGGGCCGCTGGGCACGAGCTGCGCCAGCGAGGCGTCGTCGGCGACGATGTCCTGCACGGGCGGCAGGCAGCTCTCGGGAACCGACGAGCGCGTCGCGTAGGCCCAGTCCTTTTCGAACTGCTCGCAGGCGCGCAAGACGAGCGGCCCGCGCAGATCGAAGGTCAGGTCGTGCCAGATCGCTTGCGTCGCCGCGCCGCCCTGCCGCACCCCGGCGCCCTCGAAATATTCGGCAGCGAAGTTGCGGCCGCCGCACCACAGCCGCTCGGTATCGGCAACGACCATCTTGCGGTGATTGCGCAGGTTGGCGCGGCCGCGCAGGATCGAGCGGAAGGGAGGAACGAACTTCACGACCTCGACGCCGCAGGCGCGCATCCTCGCGACGTCGAGGCGGCCGCTCAGCCAGGCGCCGATGCCGTCGATGAGGAGCCGCACGCGCACGCCCTGCTGCGCCTTCGCGCGCAGCGCTGCACCGATCTCGTCGCCGAGCCGGTCGCGGCCCAGGATGAAGGTGCAGACGTCGAGCGTCGCCTTCGCGCTGTCGATGATCTCGAGCACGGCCCGCCGCGCCTCGGCGCCGTCGGCATGCACATGGAGCGCCTCGTAGGGCGCGGCCGGCGCCAGCCCCATCGACCGGCCGAGGCGGCGGGCCCACATCGACGCGGCTTCGTCCGGGTCGGCCGGCGGGCCGAGCGACGGCGCCGCCGGCTCGGGATCGTCGCGCATGCGGAGCTTGCGGCTGCCGAACATGAGATAGACCGGGATCGCGATGTAGGGAACCAGCGCCAGCGCGACGACCCACGCGATCGCCGCCGAGGGGTCGCGCCGCTGCGGCAGCGCCCGCGAGGCGCCCACGTAGACGATCAAGCCGAACGCGACGACGATGCCGTGCAAGGTCAGCGCATGGCGGACGATGAAGTCGACGATCATCGCGACGCGGGCCCTCGAAAAAACAAAACCCGCCGGGCCGCGGCCGGGCGGGTTCGGCGTGGCGCCGAGTCGGCTCGCCGCGTCACTTCTTGCGATACCTGCGCAGCGCTGCCAACTGTGCGGCCAGCGACATGAGCTCGTTCTGCGCCGTCGCGAGGTCGATGTCGTTGTGGGCGTTCTTCAGCGCCTCTTCCGCCGCCGCCTTGGCCTCGTTGGCCTTGGCCTCGTCGAGGTCCTTGCCGCGGATCGCCGTGTCGGCGAGCACCGTCACCGAGCCCGGCTGGATCTCGAGGATGCCGCCGGCGACGAAGACGAACTCTTCCTCGCCGTTGT
>DAIMIM010000589.1:0-1873 GCA_036722755.1 Caldimonas sp.
TCGACGGCTTCGCCTCGGCGACCTCGATCTCGATTTCCTTGTCGTCGAGCGAGCCCTCGCGCAGGCGCTTGCGCATGACCTGCCGGGCCGTGTTGTCGGCCGAAGGCGACGGCGCCAGGCCGAACTCGCTGCGTGCGCCGGGCACGATGATCTCGAGGATGCGCTCTTCCGCGGCGTCTTCGGCACGCGTGCGATGCTGCTTCATCGCCAGCTCGCGGGCCTGCTTGACGGCCATGTCGACGAGGTCGCGGATGATCGAGTCGACGTCCTTTCCGACGTAGCCGACCTCGGTGAACTTGGTCGCCTCGACCTTGATGAACGGCGCGTCGGCCAGCCGCGCCAGGCGCCGGGCGATCTCGGTCTTGCCGACGCCGGTCGGGCCGATCATGAGGATGTTCTTCGGCGTGATCTCGCCGCGCATCGACTCCTCGACCTGCTGGCGCCGCCAGCGGTTGCGCAGGGCGATCGCGACCGCGCGCTTGGCTCCCGACTGGCCGACGATATGCCGGTCGAGCTCGGAGACGATCTCCTGCGGCGTCATGCTCGATTTCGTCATTCGAGGACTTCGATCGTGTGGTTCTGGTTGGTGTAGATGCAAAGATCGCCGGCGATCTCGAGCGAGCGCTTGACGATGTCTTTGGGCGCCATGTCGGTGTGCTGGAGCAGGGCCCGCGCGGCGGCGCTCGCGTAGGAGCCGCCGGAGCCGATCGAGACGATGCCGTACTCGGGCTCGAGCACGTCGCCGTTGCCCGTGATGATGAGCGACGACTCCCGGTCGGCGACCGCCAGCATCGCCTCGAGCCGGCGCAGAACCCGGTCGGTGCGCCAGTCCTTGGTCAGCTCGATCGCCGAGCGGACCAGGTTGCCCTGATGCTTTTCGAGCTTGGCCTCGAAGCGCTCGAACAGCGTGAAGGCGTCGGCCGTGGCACCGGCGAAGCCCGCCAGGACATGATCGTGATGGAGCCTGCGGATCTTGCGGGCCGTCGCCTTGATGACGATGTTGCCGAGCGTGACCTGGCCGTCGCCGCCGAGGGCAACGACGTTACCGCGGCGCACGCTGACGATCGTCGTGCCGTGAAAGCTCTCCATCATGTGGAGATTGTGACGCTGCGGCCCGGTTCAAGCCGGGGCGAGCGGATCAGACCGTCCGGACTTTGACGGTGGCGTGCTCGTTGATGCCCATGGCACCGAAGAACAACGCGATCATGCGGTGCGCGTCGACGAAGTTGACGGTCCGGTTTTCGGTCCGCCGCGCCAGCACCCAGTTGAGCAGGTCGCCGGCGGCGATGAAGTCGACGCGGATCAGCCGTGTGCACGAGACGTTGACGATGACCGCCTTGCCGAGCTCGGCGTCCATCTTCTTCAGCGTCAGGCCGATGTCGCCGACGAGCTGGCCCGACAGCTCGACCGTCGCCACTTCGACCATCGACGGCTCGTCGGTGAGTTGCGATTCCTGGAAGCTGGTCGAGACATCGCTCACCAGCGACAGCGGCGGCGCCGTCGTGCTCTGGTTCGAGCCGCTGATGCGCACCAGGCAGCGGGCAGCCTCCCACGATGGCGGCGAGACCTCGTAGGTGACGCAATAGTCGATCGCCGCCTCGTCGAACTGGTCGGGGCGATTGGTCATGCGCAAGGCATCGAGGCGAAGCTGCCAGAACGCCGGGTCCGCGTCGCGGACGCCGGTGGGCGCCGCATCCTGGATGACGGTGAAGAGCCGGTCGCCGGAAAGCCAGCGCATGTCGAGATCCTGCGGAATCCAGCTGCGGAAGAGCTCCGAGAGCCGGCCGCTGGCTTCGGCGTCGATCGTCTGCAGCGCAGCCCAGTCGAAGACCCAGGGCAGCGGCATCTGCAGGGCGAGCGAGGCCAGCTTGGC
>DAIMIM010000590.1:0-1873 GCA_036722755.1 Caldimonas sp.
CGGCATTGGCGAGGTTCGAGGCGACGACGTTGAGCCGCTGGCTCTGCGCGCTGGCGGCGCTGCCCGAGACGTTGAAGATCGACAGCATGCTCATCGTCTACTCCTCATTGCCCGGTGATGGCCGAGAGCTGCGTCTTCACGTCGGCGCCGATGAAGCGCAGCGTCGCTTCGTACTTGACGGCGTTGTCGGCGAAGCTGGCGCGCTCGCGGTCCATGTCGACGGTGTTGCGGTCGAGGTTGGTCTGGCTCGGTGTCGCATAGAGCAGATCGCTGCCGGTGAGGCCGCCGCTCAAGCCGGCGCTGCCGCTGCCGATATGTCCGGGGTGGGTGGTCGAGACGGTCTGTGCCATTGGCAGGCTTGCGGTCGCCGCTTTCAGTGTCTTCGCGAAATCCATGTCGCGGGCGATGTAGCCCGGCGTGTCGGCGTTGGCGATGTTGCTGGCGATCAGGCGTTGCCGCTCCGAGCGCAGGACGAGCGCCTGGGCCTGGAAATCGAGTGCGCTGTCGTTCAGTCGGTTGAGCATCTGAGCCTCGCTTCACCGCCGCCCGGCGAGGGCGAAAGCCCGCCATCTGGCGATGTGAGCGCATTGTCCGGAGCCGACTCGGCAAACATAAGCGCGAATAGCGCGCCCTTTGCCGCCCATATCGACGCCTCGAACACAAGGCCGCCCACTAGAGTGACGCCCATGTTGTCCATCGTCCTGCTCGGCCCGCTCGCGCGCATCGCGCCACGCCTTCTCGCATGGAGCCTGGCCGCGGCGATCCTGATGGCGCTGGTGCTTCTGGGCCTCGCGACACCGGCCTTCGCCGACGACGCACCCACTGCACCCGCTGCCGCCGGCGCGCTCGATGCCATGCTGCTCGACAGCGTTCGCGCACTCGCGCTCGACAAGGCCGGCGCGCCGCGCGGGACACGCGTCGAGATCGTGATCGGTCAGCTCGATCCGCGCCTGCACCTGGCCGCCTGCCGCCGCGTCGAGCCCTATCTGCCGCTGGGCATGCGCCTGTGGGGCAAGTCGCGCATCGGCCTGCGCTGCAAGGAGGGCGCGACGCCCTGGAACGTCTTCCTGCCGATCACGGTCAAGGTGTTCGGCCGCGCCCTGATCGTGCCGAACGGCGCTGTCGCAGGCAGCGTGCTCGCCGACGCCGACGTGGCCGAGGCCGAGGTCGACCTGGCCGAGGAATTCACCGCCGCCATCGTCGATCCGAAGCTCGCCGTCGGCCGCACGCTGGCCCAGGCGCTCCGCCCCGGCCAGACGCTGCGCCAGGGCCAGCTCAAGTCACGCCAGTGGTTCGCGGCTGGCGACACGGTCAAGGTGATCGCGTCCGGCGACGGCTTCGCCCTCGAGAGCGAAGGCCAGGCCCTCGGCAACGGCCTCGAAGGCCAGATGGCCCGCGTTCGCACCGAGAGCGGAAAGATCGTCAGCGGCCTGCCTTCGGGCGAGCGGCGCATCGAGGTGGCCCTGTGATGGCCGTGGCGCCGGTGGCGGCGCCGACAAAAAACCCTAAAGTCGCGCCATGCGACGCCGATAGTCCGTCCATGTCGATGGGCGCGCACTGTTCCGGCGCCGATGGAGAAACGTCATGAAGATCGGTCATCCCGCGGACAAGCCAGTCACCCTGCCGGTGGCCGGCAGCCCTGCTTCGGCTGCTGACGCCGCGAAAGTGGGCACGGCAGCCGCTGCGTCGACCCCCGTCGCCAGTGTCGCCGACGCCAGCGCCAAGGTCGAGCTCTCGAGCACGGCGTCGACGCTGCTGTCGAGCGGGCCGGGCGAGTTCGATGCCGACAAGGTGGGACGCGTCGGCGGCGCCATCTCGAACGGCACGTACAAGGTCAACCCCGAGGTGATCGCCGACAAGCTGATCGCCAACG
>DAIMIM010000591.1:0-1860 GCA_036722755.1 Caldimonas sp.
CCGCACGTCGCCGGCGATGCGCGCGCGGGCGGCGGTGATGTCGTCGCGGGTGATGGGCTCGGTGGTCATGTCGCGCAGCGTAGCCTAGCGGCGGCGCTGCGCCCGCGCCGCTTCAGAAGCCGTAGCTGAGGCCGATCTTCAACACTGGGTAGGCGCGATAGCGGTCGGCCTTGTCCTGCACCGATTGCTGCTCGGCGGCGAGGTCGGTCGGGCTCACCTTGGCCGCCAGGCTCGCAGTGGGCGAGAGCGTCACCTTCGGCCGGCCGTAGGCCACGCCCGCGTCGGCGTAGAGCTGCAGGCCGGCGCCGGCGTGGTGCCCGTAGCCGAGACCGAGGTACGGCGTCACGCTCGGAAACTTCGCGTCGAAGTCGAGCGCATCGCCGGGCGAGACGGGATACGTCACGCCGTTGATCGTGACCGTGTTGCCGAGGCTGGTCGCGGTACCGTGAAACTTGCGGCTGCCGAGGAGCGCGCCGCCGGTGATGCGCACGCCGCCGATCACGAAGGCATCGAGATAGACGCCGGCGTTGGTCGCCTTCAGCTTGGCGTCGTAGTCGATGCCGTTGGTCGAAAAATGCGTGCCGTAGCTGAGCGTGTTCGCGTCGAGTCGAACGGTGAGCGAGTCGGCCATGGCCTGCGCCACGCCGATCTCGGCGCCGGTGGTGCCCGCGCCGCCGTATACCTCGGCGCTCGACGCAGCCAGGGGAGAGAGAACCAGCGCGATCGCGGCGGCGATCGGCTTCGCGGAAAAAGTGAAGTGCATGGGGTGGGAAGAGGAGAGTGGCGGGGCCGTGACCGCGGCTGCGCGAGCGCCGGTCCGGTGCTGCCCATCATCGCGAGCTCTCGGCCGCGCGTGCGCGCCTGCATCGGCGGCCGCGTGCGTTCCGCACGCGCCTCGGCGCTACGGTTTGTCACACAGCGGCGGCCGCGCCCAGGTGGCGCTCCGCGCTCGCCACCGAGGCGGCACTCCGCACTCGCACGGCCAGCCGCTATATTGCGCCGATGGACATGCAAGCCGCACCCTCCGCACACGCCCTCGAGCTGGCCCGCGCGCTGGTGCGCATGAACACCGTCAGCAGCGGATCGAATCTCGAGCTCATCCACTTCATTCGCGACGAGCTCGCGCGTCACGGCGTGCAAAGCACGCTCACCTTCGACGACGAGGGCAAGAAGGCCAACCTCTTCGCCACCGTGGGTGAAGGGAAGCCGGCCGGCGTGATCGTCTCCGGCCACACCGACACGGTGCCATGGGACGGGCAGGCCTGGTCGCTCGACCCGCTCGGCGCCGAGCTGCGCGAAGGCCGCCTCTACGGCCGCGGCAGCGCCGATATGAAAAGCTTCATCGGCCTGGCGGTGGCGCAGGTGCCGGCGTTCCTCGCCGCCGACCTGCCGTTCGCCGTGCACCTCGCCTTCAGCTACGACGAAGAAGTCGGCGGCTTCGGCGCGCCCCGCCTCATCGCCGACATGCAGGGGCGCGGCGTCATGCCGCTCGCCTGCATCGTCGGCGAGCCGACCGGCATGGTGCCGGCGCTGGCGCACAAGGGCGTCTACCGCTGGCGCTGCTGCATCAAGGGCCACGCGGCGCATTCGTCGCAGACGCCGCAGTCGGTCAACGCCATCGAGGTCGGCGCGCGCGTGGTCGGCAAGCTCACCGACATGTCGGAGCGCTGGCGCGACGGCGCGCGCTACGAGGGCTTCGACGTGCCCTACACGACCGGCTCGGTCGGCGTCATCGAAGGCGGCATCGCCGACAACATCGTGCCGGCGGACTGCCGCTTCCACTACGAGTTCCGCAACCTGCCCGGCACCGACGCGGCCGACATGCAGCGCGAGGTGCGCGCCTTCGCCGCCTCGCTCGAG
>DAIMIM010000592.1:0-1852 GCA_036722755.1 Caldimonas sp.
TGTACGCGGCCATGGCGCCTTTCTCCGTTGTTGTGCTTGTCGGGCGAAGTCTAGCCGGCGGGCGCCGTGATTTTCTCGTCGGCTCGCCCCTTGTCAGGCGCCCTTCGCGGCGGCGACCTGCGCCGCCACCTCGGCGGCGAAGTCGCCGGTCTTCTTCTCGATGCCCTCGCCGACCACGTAAAGCGTGAACGCCTTGATGCGCGTCGTCTTCTCCTTGAGCATCTGCTCGACGGTCTGCTTGTCGTTCTTGACGAAGGCCTGGTTGTGCAGGCTGACTTCCTTCAGGAACTTGGCAACCGAGCCCTCGACGCGCCTGGCGACGATCTCTGGCGACTGCACTGTCTTGCCTTCGGCCTTGGCCTTTTCGGCATCCTCCGCGGCTTTTTGCGAGGCGATGGAGCGCTCCTTGTCGACGAGCGCCTGCGGCACGTCGGAACGGGCCAGCGACACCGGCTTCATGGCGGCGATGTGCATCGCCACATCCTTGGCCGCCGTCTCGTCGCCCTCGAACTCGACCAGCACGCCGATCCGCGTGCCGTGCAGATAGCTGGCCAGCTTGCCGGCGCCGGCATAGCGCTGGAAGCGGCGAATCGACATGTTCTCGCCGATCTTGCCGATCAGGCCCTTGCGAACGTCTTCGACAGTCGGGCCGAACCCGTCCTGGCGGAGCGGCAATGCGGCAAGCGCGTCGACATCGGCCGGCGCTTCCTTGGCAACGAGCTCGGCGAGCGACTTGGCCAGCGCCAGGAACGAGTCGTTCTTGGTGACGAAATCGGTCTCGCAATTGACCTCGACGATCGCCCCGGTCGTGCCGGTGACGGAAATGGCAACGACACCTTCGGCGGCGATCCGCGACGACGCCTTCGACGCCTTGCTGCCGAGCTTGACGCGCAGCAACTCCTCGGCGCGGTCCATGTCGCCTTCGGCCTCGGTCAGCGCCTTCTTGCATTCCATCATCGGCGCGTCGGTCTTGGCGCGCAGCGCGCCGACCATGCTTGCGGTGATTGCAGCCATCGTCTTTCTCCTTGGCAACCGGCGGCTCTCGGGAGCGCAGCGGCTTTCGATTCGATCGGAAAAAAGGGGCTGAAACAGCCCCTGGCGCTGCCCGCGCTCGCGGGCGTGGCCGTGCATCAGGTCGTGGCTTCGTCCACTTCGACGAATTCGTCGCCGGCCGCGGCCGGCTGCACGACGTCGCTTGCAGCATGGGCCTTGCCCTCGAGAACCGCGTCGGCGACCGCCTTGGCGTAGAGCGCAACGGCCTTCGAGGAATCGTCGTTGCCGGGGATCACGTAGTCGATGCCGATCGGCGAGTGGTTCGAGTCGACGATCCCGACGATCGGAATGCCGAGCTTCTTGGCCTCGGCGATCGCGATCTTGTGGAAGCCCACGTCGATGACGAACATCGCGTCGGGCAACGCGTTCATGTCCTGGATGCCGCCGATGTCCTTCTCGAGCTTGGCCATCTCGCGCTGGAACATCAGCGCTTCCTTCTTGATGCGGATCTCGGTGCCGGCCTCGACCTGCGCCTTCATTTCCTTCAGGCGCTTCAGCGAGCCCTTGACGGTCTTGAAGTTGGTCATCATGCCGCCGAGCCAGCGCTGGTCGACGAAGGGCATGCCGCAACGCTTGGCTTCCATGGCGATCACGTCGCGCGCCTGGCGCTTGGTGCCGATCATGAGGATGGTGCCGCGGCGCGCTGCCAGGTGGCGAATGAACTTCATCGCGTCGTCGAAGAGCGGCTGCGTCTTCTCGAGGTTGATGATGTGGATCTTGTTCCGATGGCCGTAGATGTACGGAGCCATCTTGGGGTTCCAGAAGCGGGTCTGGTGTCCGAAATGGACGCCGGCTTCCA
>DAIMIM010000593.1:0-1849 GCA_036722755.1 Caldimonas sp.
GGTAGTAGAGGTTGCCGGGGCTGATGCCGAGCTCGGCCGAGATCAGCGTCGTCGAGACGTTGGGCTCGCCGAAACGGTTGAAGAGCTCGAGCGTCGTGTCGAGAATGCGCTCGGCGGTCCGGCGCGGTTTCTTTTTGGTCTGCGAGGCCACGGCACGGTTCTAAGCAGCGACGGCGCCGCTGTCCATCGGTTCGCGCCCTAGCGCGGCATGCCGCCGCAAGGTCACTCGCGGGCTGCAGCGCGCAGCCAGACGCGCTGCCTACAATCGCCGCCTCCATGCCGGCTGTCTCGTTCCAGAACGTCTCCAAGATCTACCCCTCGCCGCGCGGCAGCGTCCGCGCTCTCGACGACGTGAGCTTCAGGGTCGAGCAGGGCGAGTTCTTCGGATTGCTCGGCCCGAACGGCGCCGGCAAGACGACGCTCATCAGCATCCTGGCCGGCCTCGCGCGCGCCACCTCGGGCCACGTCGCGGTGCTCGGCCACGACGTCGTCGCCGACTACGCGGCGGCGCGCAGGAAGCTCGGCATCGTCCCGCAGGAGCTGGTCTTCGATCCGTTCTTCACGGTGCGCGAGGCGCTGCGTATCCAGAGCGGCTACTTCGGCGTGCGCCACAACGACGCCTGGATCGACGAGCTGCTCGCCCATCTCGGCCTGGTCGACAAGGCCGACTCGAACATGCGCCAGCTCTCGGGAGGCATGAAGCGGCGCGTCCTGGTCGCGCAGGCGCTGGTGCACCGGCCGCCGGTGATCGTCCTCGACGAGCCGACCGCCGGTGTCGACGTCGAGCTCCGGCAGACGCTCTGGCAATTCGTGGCCCGCCTCAATCGCGAAGGCCACACCGTGCTGCTGACGACGCACTATCTCGAAGAAGCCGAGGCGCTCTGCAGCCGCATCGCGATGTTGAAGCAGGGCCGCGTCGTCGCGCTCGACCGCACCAGCGCGCTGCTGGCGGGCACGGCCAGCACGATGCTGCAGTTCAAGCTCGACCGGCCCCTGCCCGACGCGCTGGCGGCGAATGCGCGGGTGACCGGGCGGATCGTCCAGCTGAAGGCGCACGACGCGCGCGAGGTCGAGTCGATCCTCTCCGTGCTGCATGCCGCCGGTTGCGAGCCGGAGGATCTGGAGATCGGCCGCGCCGACCTCGAGGACGTGTTCATCGAGATCATGCGCGGCGAGACGCCGCCGAGGGTCGCGGCATGAGCGACATGTCGACACCGAATCCGGCCGATGCCAGCCTCGCGGCTGCCGTTGGCGAGCCGGTGTCGATCGGGCCGAGGCCAAGCGAGCCGATCGATCGCTCGACCGAGCACGGCCCACTCGCCGGCGCCCGCACGCTGCTCTACAAGGAAGTGCTGCGCTTCTGGAAGGTGAGCTTCCAGACGGTGGCCGCGCCGGTCCTCACGGCCGTGCTCTACCTGCTCATCTTCGGCCATGTGCTCGAGGGCCGCGTGACCGTGTTCGGCTCGGTCGGCTACACCAGCTTCCTGATTCCTGGCCTGGTGATGATGAGCGTGCTGCAGAACGCCTTCGCCAATTCCAGCTCGTCGCTGATCCAGAGCAAGATCACCGGCAACCTCGTCTTCCTGCTGGTCGCGCCGCTGTCGCACTGGGCCTGGTTTCTTGCCTATGTCGGCGCCTCGGTGGTGCGCGGCATCGTCGTCGGCGCCGGCGTGATGCTGGTGACGGTCTGGTTCGCGCCGCTGCAGCTTGCCAACCCGCTGTGGATCGTCGTCTTCGCGCTGGCCGGCGCGACGATGATGGGTGCGCTCGGTCTGCTGGCGGGGCTGTGGGCCGAGAAGTTCGACCAGATCGCCGCGTTCCAGAACTTCCTCATCATGCCGATGACGTT
>DAIMIM010000594.1:0-1835 GCA_036722755.1 Caldimonas sp.
GTCCAGAACTCGCGGCCGAACAGCAGGATCGGACGCATCCGCGACTTGCCGGTCTGCACCAGCGCCAACACCTCGAACAGTTCGTCGAGCGTGCCGAAGCCGCCGGGAAAGCACACCAGCGCCACCGCGCGCATCAGGAAGTGCATCTTGCGCAGCGCGAAGTAGTGGAACTGGAAGCACAGCTCCGGCGTGATGAAGCGGTTCGGCGTCTGCTCGTGCGACAGCACGATGTTCAGGCCGACGCTCTTGCCGCCGACCTCGAAGGCGCCGCGGTTGCCGGCCTCCATGATGCCCGGGCCGCCACCGGTGACGACGTAGAGCGGCTTGTCGAGCGTCGCGCCATTGCGCGTCACGATCGCCGAGAAGCGTCGCGCCTCCTCGTAGAAACGCGACATCGCGGCGCGCGTCTCGGCGACGCGCAGCGCCTGCGCGTCGCCGCCGCTGCGTGCCGCGTCGAGCTCGCGCGCGGCCACCTCGGGCGCGACGATGCGGGCGCTGCCGAAGATGACGACGGTCTTCTCGATGCCTTGCTCGTCCTGCACCAGCTGCGGCTTGAGCAGCTCGAGCTGCACCCGAACCGGCCGGAGCTCCTCGCGGAGCAGGAAGTCGGTGTCGGTGAAGGCGAGCCGGTACGAGCTTTCGGGGCCTTCGTAGCGGGCGTCGGGGCTGACCGTTTCGGTGACGGCGTCTTCTTGCGCCGAGGGAAAGGTTCGCGCTGCGGTCGCGCCGGGGTTGTCCATCGCGGCAAGGGTAGCAGGCGCGCTAGCATCCTGCCTTTTCCCGAGAGCGGAACGACGATGATTCACTGCGTACTTCACGATGCCGACGACACCGTCGCCGTGGTCGTGGTCGAGGGCCTGACCGCCGGCACGACCATGACCGGCTGGATCATGGACGATGACCGGACCATCTCGCTGCGGGCCACCCAGGACATTCCGATCGGCCACAAGGTCGCGCTCGTCGACATGGCGCCCGGCGACACCGTCGTCAAGTACGGCATCGACATGGGCAAGGTCGTGGCGCCGATCCGAAAGGGCGAGCACGCCCACGTCCACAACATCAAGACCAAGAGGTGGTGAGCATGGCCGTCGTCACTTCCAGCACCACCTTCCTCGGCTACCGCCGCGAGAACGGCCGCGTCGGCGTTCGCAACCTCGTCGTCGTCCTGCCGCTCGACGATCTCTCGAACGCCGCCGCCGAGGCGGTCGCGCACAACATCAAGGGCGCGCTGGCCATTCCGCATCCGTATGGGCGGCTGCAGTTCGGAGCCGACCTCGAGCTCCACTTCCGCACGCTGATCGGCGCCGGCTGCAACCCGAACGTCGCGGCGGTCGTCGTCATCGGCATCGAGGACGGCTGGACCAAGAAGGTCGTCGACGGCATCGCCACGACAGGAAAGCCCGTGGTCGGCTTCGGCGTCGAGGGCCACGGCGACCACGACACCATCATGCGGGCCTCGAAGGCGGCGCGCGAGTACGTGCAGTGGGCCAGCGAGAAGCAGCGCGAAGCCTGCCCGATCGCCGATCTCTGGGTCTCGACCAAGTGCGGCGAGAGCGACACGACCTCGGGTTGCGGCTCCAACCCGACTGTCGGCAACGCCTTCGACAAGCTGCACGCGCTCGGCGCGACGCTCTGCTTCGGCGAGACAACCGAGATCACCGGCGGCGAGCAGATCGTCGCCGCGCGCTGCGCCAACGACGAGGTGAAGAAGCGCTTCATGTTCATGTTCGACCGCTACCAGGACGTGATCAATCGGCACAAGACCAGCGACCTCTCCGATTCGCAGCCGACCAAGGGCAACATCGCCGGCGGCCTGACGACGATCGAGGAAAAGG
>DAIMIM010000595.1:0-1835 GCA_036722755.1 Caldimonas sp.
CCCGGCGAGCACCGCGCCAACCTGCGCCGCATCATCGTCACGCAAGGCGACACCGAGCCGGCCTCGGTCGAGCAGCAGCGCCATCTCGGCCTCACCGCGCCGAGCATGTACGACCTGCGCAATCTCTACCAGATCAACGTCGAGGAAGGCCGCCATCTCTGGGCGATGGTCTACCTGCTGCAGAAGTTCTTCGGCCGCGACGGCCGCGAGGAAGCCGGTGCGCTGCTCGAGCGCACCTCGGGCGACGCAAACAACCCGCGCATCCTCGGCGCCTTCAACGAGCAGACGCCCGACTGGCTCGCCTTTTTCATGTTCACCTACTTCACCGACCGCGACGGCAAGTTCCAGCTCGCGGCGCTCGCCGAGAGCGCGTTCGATCCGCTGGCGCGCACGACGAAATTCATGCTCACCGAAGAAGCGCACCACATGTTCGTCGGCGAGAGCGGCGTCTCGCGTGTGCTGCAGCGCACCGCGCAGGTGATGAACGAGCTGAAGACCGACGACGCGAAGCGGGTGCGCGAGGCCGGCGCGATCGACTTGCCGACGCTGCAGCGCTACCTCAACTTCCACTATTCGGTGACGATCGATCTGTTCGGCGCCGACCAGTCGAGCAACGCCGCCACCTTCTACTCGTCTGGGTTGAAAGGGCGCTACGAGGAAGGCAAGCGCGCCGACGATCATGTGCTGAAAGGCCAGACCTACAAGGTGCTCGAGGTCGTCAACGGCCAACTCGTCGAGAAGGACGTGCCGATGCTCAACGCCCTCAACGAAGTGCTGCGCGACGATTTCATCAAGGACTCGGTGGCCGGCGTCGGCCGCTGGAACAAGGTGCTCGAGAAGGCCGGCATTCCGACGCGGCTGGTGGTGCCGCACAAGGCATTCAACCGCCGCATCGGCGCGCTGGCCGGCATTCGCATGTCGCCCGAAGGTCGGGTCGTGAGCGAAGAGGAATGGAAAGCCAACGAGAGCCAGTGGCTGCCGAGCGACGACGACCGCGCGTTCGTCTCGTCGCTGATGGGCCGCATCGTCGAGCCGGGGAAGTTCGCGCACTGGATCGCGCCGCCGAACATCGGCATCAACAAGAACCCGGTCGATTTCGACTACGTGCGTTTCGGTTGATTCTTCTCTCTCCCGCAGGGCGGGAGAGGGCCAGGGTGAGGGTGGGATGATCGCGAAGACCCTCACCCCATCCCTCTCCCGCGAGCGGGAGAGGGAGTGAACGGAGCCCATTCGATGGACACTGCCGCGGTGCTGATCAAGCAGCACCTGATCGACCCGGAGATCTGCATTCGATGCAACACCTGCGAGGCGACGTGTCCCGTGGGTGCGATCACGCACGACGACCGCAACTACGTCGTGCGCGCCGACGTGTGCAACCTTTGCATGGCCTGCATCTCGCCGTGCCCGACGGGCTCGATCGACAACTGGCGGATCGTCCCGCGGGTGCTGGCCTACGCCATCTCCGACCAACTCACATGGGATGAGCTACCCGCCGAGCTCACGCCCGAGCAGCTCGCCGCGCAAGGCGTGCCGGCCGATGCCGTGGGCGCCAATGCGGCAGGACCTAGCGAGA
Source organism: Caldimonas sp. (assembly GCA_036722755.1). Classification (GTDB taxonomy): domain Bacteria; phylum Pseudomonadota; class Gammaproteobacteria; order Burkholderiales; family Burkholderiaceae_C; genus Schlegelella_A. The sequence goes on from DAIMIM010000595.1 coordinate 1,574, forward strand.
CCGTTCTTGCCATGCAGCCCGTCGCCGCCGCCGGCGAAGCGCCGTTCAACTCCGCCGCCTTCGGCTCGACCGTGCCGCCTTGGTCCGCCGAGAAGCCGCAGACGAACCTGTTCACGCCGAAGAATCCGGCAACGGCCACCGTGGCCGGCAATGTCGATTGCACCGAGGCCGGCTTCGCCAGCCACACGCATCACATCGTGCTCGACTTCGGCGCCTTGCCGTTCCCGGTGCTCGAGGGGCAATCGATCGGCATCGTGCCGCC
>DAIMIM010000596.1:0-1833 GCA_036722755.1 Caldimonas sp.
GTCGATCACCGGTTGCGGCATCTGGCTCGATGCGGCGTTGTCGAGATAGACGAGCCGCTTGCCGGCGACCTGGAGTTTCAGGATCGGGAAATCGGCGCGGATTCGTTCGACGTCGAACGCGCGTTCCGACACCGTGGGCAGCATCGTCATGGCTGGCGCGTTGTCGTCCGTTCGAGCACGGTCTGCTCGAGACGGCGGCGCAGGGAGGCGACCGGAATACGGTCGATGACCTCGGCGCCGAATGCGTAGGTCAGGAGCTTCTTCGCCGCCGCCTCCGACAGGCCGCGGCTGCGCAGGTAGAAAACCTCGTCACTGTCGAGCTGGCCGACCGTTGCGCCATGCGTGCACTTGACGTCGTCGGCGAAGATCTCGAGCTGAGGCAGGGTGTCGACCAGAGCCTTGGCCGACAACAGCAGGTTGCGGCTCGACTGCGCCGAATCGGTTCGCTGTGCGCCCGGGCGCACCATCACCTTGCCGCTGAAGACCGCGTGCGCAGCGCCGTCGACGATCGTCTTGTGCAGTTGGCGGCTGACGCCGTGCGGCTTGGCGTGGTCGATGAAGGTGTGCGTGTCGGCGAGCTGGCGTTCGCCGATCAATGCCAGGCCATCGAGCGAGCACTCGGCCGCTGCCGCGGCTTGCCGCACCTCGAGCTCGACACGGGAGATTCTCGCGCCGAGGGCGACGCTGACCGAGTGGTAGCGGCTCGCATGCGCGAGCGACACCACACAGCTGGCGATGTGGAAGGCCTGCCCGCTCTCACGCTGCACACGCACGTGCTCGACCGTCGCGCTCGCGCCCAGCACGAGCTCGACGACGGAGTTGGTGAAGTACGCGCCTTCATGGAGCGCCACATAGTCTTCGATCAGCGTCACCGCGCTGCCGGGCTCGGCGACGAGCAGGGCGCGCGGGTACGCCGCGAGCTCGGGCTGCGTCGCGATGAAGAGCAGATGCACCGGTGTCGCGACCCCGGTGTCGCGCGGGACGATGACCACCGCGGCGTCGTGCAGGAAGGCGGTGTTCAGCGCCACGAAGGGTTGGTCGTGGAAGGCCGCGTGGCGGCCCAGATGCGCCTGGAGGGTCGAGCCATGCGTCGCGGTGGCGGTGGCGAGATTGCCGACGACGATTGCCTCGCCATCGGTGACTCCGTCGACGCCCCCGCTCGAGAGGTGCGGCGCGTGGACACCATCGACGAAAACGAGGCGCATCGTCGCCTCGTCGATGTGGAAGCGCTCGATATCGCCGGCCTGCAAGGAGGTCGGCGTGCGCAACGGATGAAACGCCTTTCGGGTCAGCGCCGAAATGTCGGTGAAGCGCCAGGCCTCGTCGTGCGGGGTCGGCATCCTGAGCACGCCGACCCGCTCGGTCGCATCGGCACGCAGCGCTTTGAGCCAGGCCAGCGTCGGTGACGCCGCCGAGGCAGGCGGTTGCGCCTGGCCGGCGAGCAGATCGGCCAGATACCCCCGCGCGGCGACGACCTCGGTGCTCACGGCGAGACTCCCTCGGCCGGCGCCCTCGCCGCCTTCGCTTCGGCCTCGATCCAGTCGTAGCCGCGCTCCTCGAGCTCGAGCGCGAGCTCCTTGCCGCCGGTCTTGACGATGCGCCCGCCCTCCATCACATGCACGTAGTCGGGAACGATGTAGTTCAGGAGCCGCTGGTAGTGCGTCACGAGCACGACGGCGTTGTCTTTGCTCGTCAGGTGATTGACGCCCTTGGAGACGACCCGCAGCGCGTCGATGTCGAGACCCGAGTCGGTTTCGTCGAGGATCGCCAGCGTCGGCTCGAGCAGCGCCATCTGCAGGATCTCGTTGCGCTTCTTCTCGCCGCCCGAAAAGC
>DAIMIM010000597.1:0-1830 GCA_036722755.1 Caldimonas sp.
CGTGCTCGAGGAACTCGTTGGCGTCGCGCGTCTCGTCCTGGATGTCGATCAGCGATTGCAGCCACATCGCGCCGAGGCGCTGCGCTTCCTGGCCCTGGCCGGGCCCGTCGTCGTGCTCCTTGTAGAGCCAGTGGGCGGCGATGCCTTTTTCGGCGACGGCGTGCATGGGCTCGGTGCGGATCTGGAACTCGACCGCCGTGCCGAGCGGGCTCACCAGCGTCGTGTGCAGCGACTGGTAGCCATTGGCCTTCGGGATCGCGATGTAGTCCTTGAAGCGGCCGGGTACGGGCTTGTAGAGCTGATGCAGCACCCCCATCGCCATGTAGCACTCCGGCAGCGTCGAGACGACGATGCGAAAGCCGAAGATGTCGTTGACTTGGGCGAAGCTCAGGTGCTTCTCGCGCATCTTCGCGTAGATCGAATAGAGCGTCTTCTCGCGGCCGAAGATCTGCGCCGGCAGCTTGGCCTGTGCGAACGACTTCTCCACGTCCTTCCTGATCCGGTCGACGACGTCGCGCCGGTAGCCGCGCGCCTTCTGCACCGCCTTCGACAGCGCCGCCTGGCGCCACGGCTTGAGATGCTTGAACGAGAGCTCCTGCAGCTCGCGGTAGGTCTGGTTGAGGCCGAGCCGGTGCGCGATCGGCGCGTAGATGTCGAGCGTCTCGGCGGCGACGCGCAGGCGTTTTTCCGCAGCGACCGCATCCATCGTGCGCATGTTGTGCAGGCGGTCGGCGAGCTTGACGAGGATGACGCGGACGTCGCGCGTCATCGCCAGCAGCATCTTGCGGAACGACTCGGCCTGCGATTCCTCGCGCGTCGAGAAGCGCAGGCGATCGAGCTTGGTGAGCCCGTCGACGAGATCGGCGGTCGGCGCGCCGAAGCGCTCGATCAGCTCGGCCTTGGTGACGCCGCAGTCTTCCATCGCGTCGTGCATCAGCGCGGCCATGATGGCCTGCGCATCGAGCTTCCACTCGGCGCAAAGGCCGGCGACGGCGATCGGGTGCGTGATGTAGGGCTCGCCGCTGGCGCGGAACTGGCCGAGATGCGCTTCGTCGGCGAAGCGGTAGGCGTCGCGAACGCGGCGGATGTCGTTCGCGTCGAGATAGTCGAGCTTGACGGTGAGTGCCGCGAATGACGCGGCGGCCGCGTCGCTGGCGACGGGCGAGGGAGCGGCCGGCGGGCGCTTGCGCGCCGCCGGCTTGGCATCGGTCAGGGTGTTGGAAGGGCGCGCGGCCATGCCGCGAATTTAGCGCGGAACCGGTCGGATGACCGGGGCGCGACGGGAAGACCCGGGCAGGCTGCGGGCTCGCAGCCGGTCGTCAGACCGGGACCTTGCGCAGCATCTCGATGCCGATCTCGCCGGCGGCGATCTCGCGCAGCGCGGTCACGCCGGGCTTGTTCTTCGTCTCGACCTTCGGCGCGTGGCCCTGGCTCAGCATGCGGGCGCGATAGGTCGCGGCGAGCACGAGCTGGAAGCGGTTCGGGATCTTGACGAGGCAATCTTCGACGGTGATGCGGGCCATGGAGTCCTTCGTTGCGCGGGCGAAAGCGCCGCGCGGGGGTCTGACGTCAGAGCAGGTCGAGTGCCGCGAACACCGCGGGCCGGGCCCGCTGCAATGCTGCGTACTTCAGGCGCTGCGAGTGGACGATCGCCTTGAGATCGAACAGCGCCGTCTCGAACTGGGCGTTGATTATAACGAAGTCGAAGTGGCGGGCCTGCGAGACCTCGATGCGGGCGTTCGCCATGCGCCGCTCGATCACCTCGGGGCCGTCCTCGCCGCGCCGCTGCAGGCGCGCCAGCAGCTCGTCCCAGCTCGGCGGCAGGAGAAA
>DAIMIM010000598.1:0-1829 GCA_036722755.1 Caldimonas sp.
ATCGTGCCATGGTCGTGATGGGGGTGGCCTGCCATCGCATCAGCCCCATGGTCTGAGAGCTGTGCGTCGAACCAGTGGTGAAGCGCCCGCACCAGTTTCGCGTCTGTCGTCCGGTAGCTCAGCTCGGCACCGGCGTCAGTATCCTTGTAGTCGATGGCAATCTCTCCAGGCTTGGCGGCCTTGAGCTCTGCCAGCCCGGGCATCTCGGCGTGGATGTGTGTCGGCCCGGAGAAGTCGCCCTTCTGGAACTGCGCCTGGATGTCGCGCATGTGCTCTCTCACGAGCTTGATCTGCTGCGTATCGGCGGCGCTCTTGGCGACCACTCGTTGTATGCCACCCTCCGCGGTCTTCGTGAATATGTGCGTCGTGGCCTTGAGGCTGAACGGCATGACATCAGCGCCACGTTTCGCGACCTCGGCCTGACGTTGTGCGTCCTGTGCAGCCGCGGCCAGCGGAAGGCCGACAAGGACGGCGAGCGCAATGTGCAATAGGGGCGTGTTCATTACCGGATGCTCTCGATGGATGTCGGGATATGCGCCTGCTTGCGCTCGGCGCCAACCCGAGCATAGGCGTCTGGCGAACCACGCGACTTTCGCTGGTTGAACCGGGCGGGCGACGCACGCCTTCGCATCCGAAAACCCGCAACCCATGGACGCCAGCGCCGCCGACGCGCGCGCCACCCACCCTATCGACCGCGACCCATCATGCCCGGGCCATAGCCGCCCGATCCCATGTGGCTGAACAGCCGGTCGGCGGTGCTGCGCTGCTCGGGCGTGAGGACCGCGTACAGGTCGGTCATCGCGCCGTTCATCGCCTGCATGCCGGCCAGGTGCTGCGCCATCAGGCCGATGTGCTGCGCCATGCGGGCCTGCGGCGTCGTGTCCGCGCCGGCGCCCTGCCAGTGCTGTTCGCGCGTCGACTGCATCAGGCTGGCCTGTTCGGCCGCCTTGGCTGCGAACGCGCTCCAGGCCGGTTCCTGCTGCGCCGTGATGGCGAGCTGCGACTTGAGGGCGTCAAGGTTCTGCGCGGACATGAATCCCCTGCCGCCGCCCCACATGCCGCCATGGCCGCCTGGGCCACCGCCCTGCATCATGGCCATCGGTCCGTAGCCGCGCCCCGCGCCGCCGGGACTACCGCAGGGGCCGAACCCGGCCTCAGGCGCGGCAGCGAATGCCGTCGCAGCCACCAGTGCCAACGTCCCGGCAGTGCCGGCGATGATTGTGTGAACGCGCTTCATGATGTGCTCCTTCTGCGTGGCACCCGGCATGTCCGGGAGGCTTCATTGCAGCGCCGCCATGTAAGCCGTCGATGTCATAACCAGGCCTTTTTGTACGGACCGGTGTCGATCCGCCAGGTTGACACAGTGCGTTACGCTGGCCCTCCACGCCGGCCGAGTAAAGGGATTTCAATTGCGACGATGGACGCGCCTGACCACATCCTGATCGTCGACGACGACGCCGAGATCCGCACCCTGCTGGCTACCTACTTCGGCCGCAACGGGCTGCAGGCCACCGCCGTGGGCGACGGCAAGGCGATGTGGCGGGCGCTCGGCGCCGGGCATTTCGATCTCGTCGTGCTCGACGTGATGCTGCCCGGCGACGACGGGCTGACGCTTTGCCGCGAGCTGCGCGCGAAATCCGATCTGCCGGTGATCATGCTCACCGCGCGCGGTGAGGAGACGGATCGCATCGTCGGGCTGGAGATGGGCGCCGACGACTACCTGCCCAAGCCCTTCAGCCCGCGCGAACTGTTGGCCCGGATCAAGGCGGTGCTCAAGCGCACGCGCAGCCTGCCGCCGAACCTGCGCCCGGACGACAGCCGCGAACTGA
>DAIMIM010000599.1:0-1828 GCA_036722755.1 Caldimonas sp.
TGAAGGGCCAGCCGCTGGCCTACAACAAGGACAACCAGGAAGACAAGGAGCCGCTCTTCGACACCGTCGACACCCTGAAGGACACGCTGCGCATCTTCGGCGAGCTGGTTCCCGGCATCGGCGTGAAAGCCGAAGCGATGGAGCGCGCCGCCGCCAAGGGCTACGCAACGGCCACCGACCTGGCCGACTACCTGGTCAAGAAGGGCGTACCGTTTCGCGATGCGCACGAAGCGGTCGCGCACGCCGTCAAGCACGCGATCCAGCAAGGCGCGGCGCTCGGCGACCTGCTGCTGCAGACGCTGCAGCAGTTCCATCCGGCGATCTCCTCCGACGTGCACGGCGTGCTGACGCTGCGCGGCTCGATCGCCGCGCGCGACATCGAAGGCGGCACCGCGCCCAAGCAGGTCAAGGGCGAGATCGCGCGGCACCGGGCGCGGCTCAGCCGCTGACCGGCGCGCCTCTCGGGCCCGACATGGGAGACGTCACGCAGCTCCTTCGCGAGGCACGCAACGGCGATGCCCAGGCCCTGGCGCAACTCTTCGAGGCGCTCTATCCGGAGCTGCGCCGCATCGCCAGGCAGCGCCTGTCGCGCGACGACCGTGGCACCCTGCTCGACACCACCGCCCTGGTCCACGAGTGCTATCTCAAGTTCGCCAATTCCGGCAACCTGCAGCCCTCCGACCGGGCCCATTTCCTCGCCTATTCGGCCACCGCGATGCGCTCGATCGTGGTCGACTTCGCGCGGGCCCGGCGGGCCGAGCGGCGTGGCGGCGGCGTGCACCCGTCGACGCTCGACAGCGCCGTTGCCGACAGCGTGCCGGGTGGCGAAGACGAGGTGATCGCCGTCCACGAAGCGCTCGACGAGCTCGCCGCGCTCGACCCACGGCTGGCGCGCGTCGTCGAGATGCGCTATTTCGGCGGCATGGCCGATGCCGAGATCGCCGAGGCGCTCGAGCTCGGCGTACGTACGGTTCGCCGCGACTGGGAAAAAGCCCGCCTGTTGCTCTCGACGGCGCTGCGCCACTGACGCCATGAAGCTCGAGGCGCTGCAAGCCGACTGGCAAGGCCTCAGCGCCCTGCTCGACGAAGGCCTGGCGCTGCCGGCCGAAGACCGCGCTGCCTGGCTCGCGGCGCTCGCGGGCGAGGCGGCGACACATCGCGAGACGCTGGCGCGTCTGCTCCAGCACGCGCCGGCCGTCGAGACCGACGATCTGCTCGCCGTCCTGCCGCGTTTCGATCTGGCCGGCGAGGCGCCCGGCCGGTCGTCTGCGGAACCAGCGCCCAGCGACCTCGTCGGCCCCTACCGGTTGCTGTCGGAGCTCGGCCGGGGCGGCATGGGCGTGGTCTGGCTGGCCGAGCGGGCCGACGCGCAGCCTCGCCGCAAGGTCGCGCTCAAGTTGCCGCATATCGGCTGGGCGCCCGGCCTCGCAGCGCGTCTGGCGCGCGAGCGCGACATCCTCGCGTCGCTTGAGCATCCGAACATCGCCCGCCTCTACGACGCCGGCGTCGATCAACTCGGCCGTCCCTACCTGGCGCTGGAATACGTCGACGGCACGCCAATCGACCGCTATTGCGAAACGCATCGCCTGCCGCTTCGGCAACGGCTGGGTCTCGTGCTGCAAGTGGCCGCCGCCGTCGCTCACGCGCACACGCGGCTGGTCGTGCATCGCGATCTGAAGCCGTCGAACATTCTCGTCACCGCGAGCGGCGAGGTCCGTCTTCTCGACTTCGGCATCGCCAAGCTGCTCGAAGAAGACGGCTCGGGCGACGCCACCGAGCTGACACGCCAGTCCGGCCGGGCGCTGACGCCCGACTATGCGAGCCCAGA
>DAIMIM010000600.1:0-1827 GCA_036722755.1 Caldimonas sp.
GTCGTCGGCGAGCATCGGCGCGATGCGCCTGTCGAGACTTTGTGCCGAAATCGAGAGCGCCGTACGACAGGAGGCGCTCGCCGGCATGGCGGCGCTCCTCGATGACATGGACCGCGAGCTTGCGGTCGTGCTACAAGCCGTGCAGCCGATGCGGGACATGCAGGAATGACAGGTTCACATTCAATTGTTTCGTGGCGGGCGCGGCGATGAGTCTGCGCAGCGAAGCGTCGCCGGACGGAATCCCGGACCGGCCGAAAGTCCTCCTCGTCGACGACGACGAGGTCAACTTGCTGCTCACGTCGGTCGCGCTGCGCGACCAGGGCTTCACCGTCACCGAGGCCTCGAGCGGCGAGCAGGCGATGGCCGTGCTGGTCGACTTCCTGCCCGACATCGTCGTTCTCGACGCGGTGATGCCCGGCCTCGACGGCTTCCAGACCTGTCGCGAGCTGCGCGTGCTGCCGGGGTTCGAGTCGTTGCCGGTGCTGATGCTGACCGGGCTCGACGACGATGCCTCGATCACGCGCGCCTACGAGGCCGGCGCGACCGACTTCTTCGTCAAGGCGGCGCAGTGGAGTCTGCTCGCCGGGCGGCTCCGCTATCTGCTGCGCGCATCGCGCACGCGGGTCGAGCTCGAGCGCAGCAAGTCGCGCCTGGCGCGCGCGCAGGACCTGGCGCGGATGGGCAGCTTCGACTGGCGCAAGGGCCAGGGCGGCCCGATGTTCTCGATCGAAGGCCTGCGCGTGTTCGGCGTCGGCCCCGACCAGCAGCTCGACTTCAAGCGGCTGCTGCGCATGGTTCCAGAGGAGGAGCGCAAGGCCTTTCTCGAGCTCACGCACAGCGCGATGGAACGCAGCACCGTGCTCGCGACCGACATCCACGCACGCCTCGTCGACGGCCGGCAGCGGATCGTCCACGTCGAGGCGGAGCCGGAGTTCAACGAGCACGGCAACCTGGTCGGCTACACCGGCATCGTCCAGGACGTGACGGATCGGCGCCTGGCCGAAGACCGGATCCGCCACCTTGCCAATTTCGACACCCTGACCGGCCTGCCGAACCGTCGCCAGCTGATCTGGCGCGCCGAGCGCGCGCTCGAGCACGGCCGTCGCCTCAGCCACCAGGTGGCATTGCTGCTGATCGATCTCGACCGGTTCAAGGTGATCAACGACACGCTCGGCCACGGCGCCGGCGACGAGCTGCTGGTCGAGGTCGCACGGCGCCTGCGCTCGTGCGTGCGCCACTCCGACCAGGTGCTCGAGAGCTCGCTCGAGACCGTCGGCGTGCGTTCGCACCGCACGCTCGAGGCGGTCGGCCGGCTCGGCGGCGACGAATTCGTCGCCCTGCTTCCCGAAGTGGTCGACGAGCGCGATGCCGAGCGCGTCGCCGAGCGCATCCTCGAGGCGATGCGTCTGCCGATCACGATCGGCATGCAGGAATGCTTCGTCACCGCGAGCGTCGGCATCGCCCTGTTTCCACGCGACGGCGGCACCATCGCCGACCTGCTGCGCAACTCCGACGTGGCGATGTACTCGGTCAAGTCGGCGGGGCGAAACGCCTCCTCGGTCTACCGGCCGAGCCTGGCCGGGCAGGGCCGCGAAAAGCTCGAACTGGAAAGCGCGCTGCACAAGGCGATCGAGCGCGACGAACTGGTGCTGCACTACCAGCCGAAGGTCGACGTGCGCGGCGCGCGCATGGTCGGCGCCGAGGCGCTCATGCGCTGGCGTCGCCAGGGTCTGCTGGTGGCGCCGGGCGACTTCATTCCGCTCGCCGAGGAGACGGGGCTCATCACGCCGCTCAGCGAATGGGCGATCCGCGAAGCGGCGCGGCAAG
>DAIMIM010000601.1:0-1825 GCA_036722755.1 Caldimonas sp.
CGACGCCGGCACCGGCCCGGGCGAGAACCCGTGCGAACTGGGCGCCGAGCCCGCTCGAGGCGCCCGTGACGAGGGCGACACGGCCGGAGAGATCGATGGAGTAGCTCATGGAAGGACGACGGCTTTCGCGACAGAAGCATTCAATAGAATCGACAGTCGAGTGTAGCCAAGAGAACCACGATGAATGCCGCAGAGATCCTCGCCAAGTACGGGCCGCGCGAAGCGATGGACTACGACGTCGCCATCGTCGGCGCGGGTCCGGCGGGCCTCGCCACGGCGATCCGGCTGAAGCAGCTCGCCGCCGAGCAGTCGAAGGAGATCTCCGTCGTCGTTCTCGAGAAGGGGTCGGAACCCGGCGCCCACATCCTGTCCGGCGCGATCATGGATCCGCGCGCTCTCACCGAGCTGCTGCCGACCTGGAAGGACAGCGGCGCGCCGCTCAATCAGCCGGTCACTGCCGACCGCTTTCTCTTTCTCAGCGAGACGGGCGCGCGATCGACCCCCGACTTCCTCCTGCCCGATTGCTTCAAGAATCACGGCAACTACGTCATCAGCCTCGGCAATCTCGTCAAGTGGATGGCGACGCAGGCCGAAGCGCTGGGCGTCGAGATTTTCCCGGGCTTTGCGGCCGCCGAAGTGCTCTACGACGACAACGGCGCCGTCAAGGGCGTCGCCACCGGCAATCTCGGCGTCGGCAAGAACGGCGAGCCGACCGCCGACTTCCAGCTCGGCATGGAGCTGCACGCGAAGTACACCATCTTCGCCGAAGGCTCGCGCGGCAGCCTCGGCCGGCAACTGATCGAGCGCTACAAGCTCGACGCCGGCAAGGACCCGCAGAGCTATGCGATCGGCGTGAAAGAGCTCTGGGAAGTGGCGCCGGCGAAGGCGCAGCCGGGCATGGTCCTGCACACGGCGGGATGGCCGCTCGACCCGGCCACCTATGGCGGCGCGTTTCTCTATCACCTCGACAACCACCTGGTCGAGCTCGGCTTCGTCGTCGGGCTCGACTACGCGAACCCCTACCTCAGCCCGTTCGAAGAATTCCAGCGCTGGAAGCTGCACCCCGAGATCCGCGGCTTGCTCGAAGGCGGCAAGCGCCTCGGCTACGGCGCGCGCGCCCTCACCGCGGGCGGCATCCTGAGCCTGCCGAAGACGGTCTTTCCGGGTGGCGCCTTCGTCGGCTGCGAAGCCGGCTACCTCAACGCCAGCCGCATCAAGGGCAGCCACGCCGCGATCAAGACCGGCATGCTCGCCGCCGATGCCGCCTTCGAGGCGATCGTCGCCGGGCGCAGCCACGACGAGCTTTCCGCATATCCGGCGGCCTTCGAGACAAGCTGGCTGAAGGCCGAGCTCGAGCAGTCGCGCAACTTCAAGCAATGGTTCAAGAAAGGTCGCACGCTGGCGACCCTGATGACCGGCATCGAGCAATGGCTGCTGCCCAGGCTCGGCTTCAAGTCGCCGCCGTGGACGCTGCATCGCGCCAAGGCCGACCATCTCTATCTCAAGCCGGCCGCGGAGTGCGACAAGATCGTCTACCCGAAGCCCGACAACAAGATCACCTTCGACAGGCTCTCGAGCGTCTTCGTCAGCAACACCAACCATGCCGAGAACCAGCCGCCGCATCTGACGCTGAAGGATGCCAGCGTGCCGGTGCGGATCAATCTCGCCAAGTACGCAGGGCCGGAAAGCCGCTACTGCCCAGCGGGTGTCTACGAGTTCGTCGACGACAACGGCACGGAGCGCCTGCAGATCAATGCGCAGAACTGCGTGCACTGCAAGACCTGCGACATCAAGGACCCGACGCAGAACATCGTCTGGGTCACAC
>DAIMIM010000602.1:0-1817 GCA_036722755.1 Caldimonas sp.
CGAGCACGGCGCAGCCCTTGTAGTCGATGCCGTACTCGGTGTTGTCGTAGCCGATTCGCTTGAGCGTGTTGCGCGCGACCTGGATGTAGTCGACGTGGGCGTTGGTCGTGATCTCGCCGGCGAGCACGACCAGGCCGGTGTTGCAGAGCGTCTCTGCGGCGACGCGCGAGCGCGGGTCCTGCGCGAAGATCGCGTCGAGGATGGCGTCGGAGATCTGGTCGGCGACCTTGTCGGGGTGGCCTTCGGAGACCGATTCGGAAGTGAAGAGAAAGTCGTTCGACACGTGTGTCTCCAGTGCTGGATTTCGTCGGGCCCGCCATCGAGATCGCGTTGCCTGCCCGGGCTCTGGAGAGAGCGGCGAACGCTTTAGCGGAATTCTTTAGCGTCGCCCCGCAAGTTGTTCAATAACTCGGCGACCTGGCGATTATAGGAAGTCGCTGCCGCCATGCCGGGTGCTCGGGATCTCGCAGCCGTGGCCGCCGATGGTGCGTGCCACTGGCATCCGATACTTCGGCGTGGCAACGCGCATCCTGCTGGCTGTTCTCTGGCTGTTCCAGTTCCTTCCGCTCGGCGTTCAGGCGACGTGCGGCAACGCGCTCGGCTGGCTCGGCTACCGGCTCGTGGCATCGCGGCGGAAGGTCGCGCTTCGCAATCTCGAGTTGTGCTTTCCGGACAGGAGTGTCGGCGAGCGCGAGTGCCTCGCGCGCGAGCACTTTCGCTGGCTCGGCCGCAGCCTGCTCGAGCGCGGCCTGCTCTGGTATGCCTCGCCGGCCCGGCTGAGGCGGCTGATCCACGTCGAGGGCGACGTGTCCCTCGCCGAGCGCAGCGCGCGGCCGGTGATGTGGCTGGCGCCGCACTTCATGGGCCTCGACGTCGCCGGCGCATCGGTGTTGCTGTTCCAGAAGAGGAAGGGCATCTCGATCTACCAGAAGCAAAGCAACAAGGTCTTGGACGCGGCGCTGCGGCGCGGCCGGCTGCGCCTCGGCAATGCCGAGATCTTCTCGCGCGACGACGCCGGCCGCGCCCTCTTGCGCGCCATCCGCCGCGGCGACGGGTTCTTCAACCTGCCCGACATGGACTTCGGCATGCGCGACGCTGCCTTCGTGCCGTTCTTCGGCGTGCCCGCGGTGACGCTGCTGGCGCCATCGCGCATGGCCAAGGCGCTCGACATGATCGTGCAGCCCGTCGTCGCCGAGATCCTGCCCGGCGGCGCGGGCTACCGCGTTCGCTACGAAGCACCATGGGCCGATTTCCCCACCGAAGATTCCGTCGCCGATGCCGCGCGCATGAACCGCTGGATCGAAGCCGAGATCCGGCGCAACCCGGCCCAGTACCTGTGGGTGCACCGCCGCTTCAAGACGCGTCCGCCAGGCGAGCCGTCCCTGTACGACAGCAGACAGCCTTAGGCGCTCGATCGCCTTTCAGAACGCTTCAGGATCGTTTCAGGTGGGTGAAGGACGCCTCAGTACCTTCAGCAGGACAGTCTCGTCACACCAAACCGCATCTCCGGATGCAGCCACCAAGGGACGACATGAACACCACCTCCAACCGCATCCGTTTCGCCGCTGCCACTGCCGCCATGGCGATCACCTTCACCCTGCTGCATTCCGTCGGCGCGATTGCCGACCACGGCACCGCGGTGCAGATCGCCGTGGCGAAGGCGGCGCATCCGACGATCGTCGCCGCGCGCTGAACGCCGAAGCGATCCGCGCCTGGTCGCCGACCGGCGCCGCGAGGCGAACGCGATAATCGGCCGATGCGGGTTCGCTTCACCAAGATGCAGGGCGCGGGCAACGACTTCGTCGTGCTCGACGCGA
>DAIMIM010000603.1:0-1791 GCA_036722755.1 Caldimonas sp.
TTGCTCCATCGCGCCCTTGGTGACGAGCACCTTCTTGTAGTGCACGAGGGCGAGCGGATCGGCGTAACGCGGCTCGATGACGAGCACGTTCGTGAGGTTGCGCGAGGCCAGTACCAGGTTGTCGGGCATCTCGTGGGTGATGACGAGGACCGAGTCGAGACCCATGTCCTTGAACTTCTTGGCCAACAGTTTGGTCTTCGGTGAATCGACGGTGATCGATTCGACGATCGACAGCCGCCCTTCACGCACCAGCTGCGAGAGGATCGCCGCCATGCCGGCGCGATACATCTTCTTGTTCACCTTCTGGGTGAAGTTCTCGTCGGGGCTGTTCGGGAAGATCCGGCCGCCGCCGCGCCAGAGCGGCGAGGAAGTCATGCCGGCGCGGGCACGGCCGGTGCCCTTCTGGCGCCACGGCTTCTTGGTCGAGTGCTTGACCATCGCGCGGTCGAGCTGCGCACGCGTGCCGAGCCGGGCGTTGGCCTGGAAGGCGACGACGATCTGGTGCACGAGCGCTTCGTTGTAGTCGCGGGCGAACACGGTGTCGGGCGCGTCCACCTTCGAAGTGGATTGGCCCTGCTCGTTGATGACGTCGAGCTGCATCAGTTCGCTCCCTTCTTGGCGGCGCCCTTGGGCAGCGCCTTGACGGCCGGACGAACAACCACGTGGCCGTTCTTCGCGCCGGGGACGGCGCCGCGCACGAGCAGCAGCTGGCGGCCTTCGTCGATGCGGACGATGTCGAGGTTCTGCGTCGTCTTGGTGACGTTGCCGCGCTGGCCCGACATCTTCTTGCCGGGGAACACGCGGCCCGGATCCTGTGCCATCGAGATCGAGCCCGGCGCGTTGTGCGAACGGCTGTTGCCGTGCGACGCGCGCTGCGACTTGAAGTTGTGGCGCTTGATGGTGCCGGTGAAGCCCTTGCCGATCGAGGTGCCCTGCACGTCGACGAGCTGGCCGACCGCGAACACGCCGACCGGGACCTGCGCGCCGGCCTTGTAGCCGGCGGCGACGTCGGCAGAGACGCGGAACTCGCCGATCACTTCGCCGGCGACGACGCCGGCCTTGGCCAGATGCCCGGCTTCGGGCTTGCTGACGCGCGAAGCCTTCTTCTCGCCGAAGACGAGTTGCAGGGCGCTGTAGCCGTCGGTCTCGGTCGTCTTGACCTGGGAGACACGGTTGTTGGAAACGTCGAGCACGGTGACCGGGATCGCATCACCGTCGTCGGTGAAGACCCGCATCATTCCCACCTTGCGGCCGAGCAAGCCGAGGCGCTCATCGACATACGACGGAGGCGTCGAGGTCGCGGTCATGAATGTTCTCCAGCCACACGGATGCGGCCTTTGTTGCACTACCCGGCATCGATTGGCCGAGCTGATGAGGCTTTCGCCCTTTTTGATCTTTCCGCTCTGGTCTTCGCCAGACCCGAGCCGAGGCTCAGGAAATCGCGGAAAAGCCTGCGACTATAGCAGAGCAGCCGGCGTGAACCAAGCTGCGCTGCTGTCGTCCTTACTGAAGCTTGATCTCGACGTCGACGCCGGCCGGAAGGTCGAGCTTCATCAGCGCGTCGACGGTCTTGTCGGTCGGGTCGACGATGTCCATCAGGCGCTGGTGCGTGCGAATCTCGAACTGGTCGCGCGACGACTTGTTGACGTGCGGCGAACGCAGGATGTCGAAACGCTGCATGCGCGTCGGCAGGGGCACCGGGCCCTTGACGATCGCACCCGTGCGCTTGGCGGTGTCGACGATCTCGAGCGCCGACTGGTCGATCAGTTTGTAGTCGAACGCCTTGAGGCG
>DAIMIM010000604.1:0-1777 GCA_036722755.1 Caldimonas sp.
TCGAGCAGCGCCATCTGCAGGATCTCGTTGCGCTTCTTCTCGCCGCCCGAAAAGCCTTCGTTGACGCTGCGATCCAAGAACTCGGGGCTCATCTCGAGCAGCTTCATCTTCTCGCGCACGAGGTCATCGAACTCGAGCGGGTCGAGCTCGTCCTTGCCGCGTTCGGCCTGCACGGTGTTGTAGGCCAGACGCAGGAACTGGCTGTTGCCGACGCCGGGAATCTCGATCGGATACTGGAACGCGAGGAAGATGCCGGCGCGTGCCCGCGCTTCGGGCGCCATCTCGAGCAGATTGCGGCCTTCGTACAGGACTTCGCCGGCCGTCACCTGGTACGAGGTGTGGCCGGCCAGAACCTTGGCGAAGGTGCTTTTGCCCGAGCCGTTCGGCCCCATGATCGCGTGCACCTCGCCGCGCCTCACAGTGAAGTCGAGGCCCTTGAGGATCTCGGTGCCGCCCACGGTCGCATGCAGGCCGCGCACCTCGAGCAGCGTCGGGCTGTGCTGCAGGATCATCCGACGCTCCCTTCGAGCTTGAGGCCGAGCAGCTTGGTCGCTTCGACCGCGAACTCCATCGGCAACTGGCGGAACACGTCCTTGCAGAAGCCGTTGATGATCATCGAGACGGCCTCTTCGGCGCCGATGCCGCGCTGCGCGAAGTAGAACAACTGGTCTTCGCCGATCTTCGAGGTCGAGGCCTCGTGCTCGACCTGGGCGCCGGCGTTGCGCACCTGGATGTACGGGAAGGTATTGGCGCTGCAGCGGTCGCCGATCAGCATCGAGTCGCACTGCGAATAGTTGCGTGCGCCCGCAGCGGTCGGCAGGATCTTTACCAGGCCGCGGTAGCTGTTGTTCGACTGGCCGGCGGAGATGCCCTTGCTGACGATCGTGCTGCGGGTGTTCTTGCCGATGTGGATCATCTTCGTGCCGGTATCGGCCTGCTGGTGGTGGTTGGTCACCGCGACCGAATAGAACTCGCCGACCGAGTTGTCGCCGACCAGCACGCACGACGGGTACTTCCAGGTGATCGCCGATCCGGTCTCGACCTGGGTCCAGGAAATGCGTGAGTTGACGCCCTTGCACAGGCCCCGCTTGGTGACGAAGTTGTAGATGCCGCCCAGGCCGTTCTCGTCGCCCGCATACCAGTTCTGCACCGTCGAGTACTTGATGTCGGCGCGATCGAGCGCGACCAGCTCGACGACCGCGGCATGCAGCTGGTTGGTGTCGAACTTCGGCGCGGTGCAGCCTTCGAGGTACGACACCGAGGCGCCCTCCTCGGCGACGATCAGGGTGCGTTCGAACTGCCCCGTCTCTTCGGTATTGATGCGGAAGTAGGTCGACAGCTCCATCGGGCACTTCACGCCCTTCGGGATAAAGCAGAACGAGCCGTCGGTGAAGACCGCCGAATTGAGCGCCGCGTAGTAGTTGTCGCCGCTCGGCACGACGGTGCCGAGGTACTTCTTGACCAGCTCCGGATGGTTCTGCACGGCTTCAGAGATCGAGCCGAAGATGATGCCGACCTCGGCGAGCCTGGCCTTGTAGGTGGTCACGACCGAGACGCTGTCGAAGATCACGTCGACGGCCACGTTGGCCAACGTGGCGCGCTCGTGCATCGGCACGCCGAGCTTCTCGAACGTGCGCAGCAGCTCGGGATCGACCTCGTCCATGCTGGCGAGCTTCGGCTTCGGCCGGGGCGCCGAGTAGTAGCTGATGGCCTGGAAATCGATCTTCGGATACTTGACGTTGGCCCACTCGGGCGGCGTCATCGTCAGCCAGTGTCG
>DAIMIM010000605.1:0-1766 GCA_036722755.1 Caldimonas sp.
AGCTCGAGGTGCTGGCCCGCCAGTTCGACGACATGGAGGACGAGTACTTGCGCGAACGCAAGGCCGACCTCGAGCAGGTCGTCGAGCGGCTGCTCGGCGTGCTGGCGCGCGGCGTCGATGGCGCCGCACCGCTGGCGGCAGCGTCGAGCGGCCGGGAGGCGAGCGGCGATCCGCTGGTTCTGGTCGCGAACGACATCTCGCCTGCCGACATACTGCAGTGGAAGGGCGGCGTGTTCCTCGGCTTCGTCACCGATGTCGGCGGCAAGACCTCACACACTGCGATCGTCGCGCGCAGCATGGACATTCCGGCGGTTGTGGGAGCGCGCGAGGCGAGCCGTCTGATCCGTCAGGACGACTGGCTGATCATCGACGGCGACGCCGGGACGGTGATCGTCGATCCGCCGCCTTCGGTGATCGCCGAATACCGTGCCATCAAGAGCCGGCGCGACACTGGCCGAGCGGGGCTGGCCCGGCTGCGCTACTTGCCGTCCGTCACCCGCGATGGCGAGCACGTCGAGTTGCTCGCCAACATCGAGCAGCCCGGCGATGCCGCCGCTGCGCTCGAAGCCGGCGCGGTCGGCATCGGCCTGTTTCGCAGCGAGTTCCTCTTCATGAACCGCGGCGGCGATCTGCCCGGTGAAGACGAGCAGTTCGAGGCCTATCGCGTCGCCGTCGTGTCGATGAAGGGCCTGCCCGTGACGATTCGCACCGTCGACATCGGGGCCGACAAGGCGCTCGACCGGATGTCGGCCAACGAGCTGCGCCACGAGCACGCGCTCAACCCGGCTCTGGGTCTGCGCGCGATCCGCTGGAGCCTGTCGGAGCCGGCCATGTTCCGGCAGCAGTTGCGCGCGATCTTGCGCGCAGCGGCGTTCGGCAAGGTGCGTCTGCTGCTGCCGATGGTCGCGCACCTGAGCGAGGTCCGGCAGACGCTCGAGGCGCTCGCGCGTGCTCGCCAGCAGCTCGACGATGCGGGACGCGCCTATGGCACGGTCGAGCTCGGCGCGATGGTCGAAATACCGGCGGCCGCGTTGATGCTGCCGGCTTTCCTGCGCTACTTCGACTTCGTCTCCATCGGCACCAACGACCTGATCCAGTACACGCTCGCCATCGACCGCGCCGACGAAGCCGTCGCTCATCTGTACAACCCCTGGCACCCCGCTGTGCTGCAGCTCGTAGCCCAGACGATCGCCACCGCGCGCGCTGCAGGGAAGGGCGTGAGCGTCTGCGGCGAAATGGCCGGCGAGCCCGCCTTCAGCGAGCTGCTTCTCGCGATGGGATTGCGCAGCTTTTCCATGCATCCATCGCAGATCGTCACCGTCAAGCAACGTGTGCTCGCGACCGATTCTTCTCAATGGGCGTCGTGGCTGCCCCGCATTCTTGGCGCTGATGATCCGGAGGCGCAATGTGCCGTTGCGGCCCGGGCGGTCGCGCAAACTGGAGCTGGGTTGCGTGCGCCGGATGAGGCCCCTTCGCTGGTCCTGTCGAGCCCGGCGGCTTGACACCTCTTCCGAAAACGTGCCAGAATCGTAGTCTTCGCTGATCGAGCCCAAGTGGCCGGTCAGCCGCTCTGCGAAGAGCCCGTTCTTTAAAAACTAACAGCCGATAAGTGTGGGCGTTCGAGGCCGAGTGCCTGAGTCGCGAGACTCAGGTCTGATGGACCTTAAACGCTCATGAAGTGAAGTTCACTTCAATTCATTGAGTAGAAAAATCAAGATCGAACTGAAGAGTTTGATCCTGGCTCAGATTGAACGCTGGCGGCATGC
>DAIMIM010000606.1:0-1754 GCA_036722755.1 Caldimonas sp.
CGACCGAACCCATCGAGCCGCCCATGAAGTCGAACTCGAAGCACACGGCGACGACGGGCAGCGTCATCAGCGCGCCGCCCATGACGATGAGCGCATCGGTCTCACCGGTGTTCTCGAGCGCGTCCTTCAGCCGCTCCGGATATTTCTTGCTGTCCTTGAACTTGAGCGGGTCGACCGGGAGCACCTCCTGGCCGATTTCGTAGCGGCCTTCGGCGTCGAGAAACGCATCGAGCCGCGCCCGCGCGCCGATCCGGTGGTGATGGCTGCACTTCGGGCACACGTACTGGTTCTTCTCGAGATCGGTCTTGTAGAGCACCGTCTCGCAGGCCGGGCATTTGATCCACAGACCTTCGGGCACCGTCCGGCGCTCGCTCGGATCGGTCGGCTGGATCTTGGGCGGAAGAAGTTTTTCGAGCCAGCTCATCGGACGGGTCCTTGTCTTGTGGTCAGGCGTCGAGTGCGGCGCGGATTTCGGCGATGAAACGCCCGGCGATCATCGGCGCGTCGGCGGCAGAGGCGCCTTCGAGCCGCTGCACCAGCGCGCTGCCGATGACGACGGCATCGGCCACGTCGGCGACCGCGCGGGCCGTCTTCGCATCGCGGATGCCGAAGCCGACGCCGACCGGAAGTTTCACGTGAGCCTTGATACGCGGAATCATCTGTGCGACGGCCGCGATATCGAAGTTGCCAGCGCCCGTCACGCCCTTGAGCGACACATGGTAAACGTATCCGGAGGCCACTTCGGCGACGCTGGCGATGCGCGCGTCGGTCGAGGTCGGCGCGACCAGGAAGATCGGATCGATCGCCCTGGCCTTGAGCATCGCCGCGAACGCCGCGCACTCTTCGGGCGGATAGTCGACGACGAGGACGCCGTCGACGCCGGCGGCCTGCGCATCGTCGGCGAAGCGCAGGGCGCCGTAGCGCTCGATCGGATTCGCGTAGCCCATGAGAACGATCGGCGTGGCCGTGTCGGAGCTGCGGAAGTCGCGCACCGCGGCAAGCACTTGCGCCGTGCCGATGCCGCGCGCAAGAGCGCGTTCGCTTGCCTTCTGGATCACCGGGCCATCGGCCATCGGATCGCTGAAGGGAACGCCGAGCTCGATGATGTCGGCGCCGGCCGCAGCCATCGCCCGCATGATGGCGGCGGTGCCTTCGGCGTGCGGATCGCCGGTCGTGATGTAGGGGATGAGTGCCTTGCGGTTGCGGTCGCGCAGCGCGGCGAACGTCGCGTCGATGCGACTCATGTCGCAGCCGTCCGTGCATCGAGCTCGGCGACGGTGGCGATGTCCTTGTCGCCGCGGCCCGACAGGTTGACGAGCAGGTGTTGATCCGGCCGCATCGTCGGCGCCAGCTTCATCGCGTAGGCGACCGCATGGCTGGACTCCAGCGCTGGGATGATGCCCTCGGTGCGGCACAGGCGATGGAACGCGGCGAGCGCGTCGTCGTCGGTGATGGCGACGTAGTCGGCGCGGCCGATGTCGTGCAGCCACGCATGCTCCGGGCCGACGCCGGGGTAGTCGAGGCCGGCCGAGATCGAATGCGTCGGGATGATCTGGCCGTCGGCGCTCTGCAGAAGATAGGTGCGGTTGCCGTGCAGCACACCCGGGCTGCCGGCGCAGATCGAGGCGGCGTGGCGACCGGTGTCGAGCCCCTCGCCGGCCGCTTCGACGCCGACGAGCCGCGTCGTCGCGTGGCCGATGTACGGATAGAAGATGCCCATCGCGTTGCTGCCGCCGCCGACGCAGGCGATCACC
>DAIMIM010000607.1:0-1748 GCA_036722755.1 Caldimonas sp.
AAGGTACTCGGGCCGCAAGTTCGACGAGGTAGAAGCTGATCTCTCTCGCGACTGGGACAGCGCCCGCGGCAAGTCCAGCCTGTCATGGGTTCGCGCCAAGAACGCGACGCGAGATGCCTGGGATCGAATCTCCGCTTAGCCGGCGCGGCGTCGACTCGGCAGTTCGGCCGCCGACGCCCGTCTTCACATCTTCAGCACACACACACAGGAGTAGGCGCGTGAACAGAATCATCTGGCTGGTTGGTCTCGTGGTCATCGTTTTATTCATCGCGGGATACTTTGGCCTGCGCTGAGTCGCGATCGGGCCTATGCCGAGCCTCGCGGACAGGAGACCGACGGGCCTCACCATGAATGTCAACGTCCGTCGATTCGTCACCTTGATCGCGTTACCCACACTTGTCGGGCTCGGACTCTCATCCGAAGCCCGACAGTCTTTATGCCAGACAACTGGCGACCGCAGGCAAGCTGGTGGCGGCTGGCCCGTTCGCAGACGGCAGTGGCGGGTTGTTCATCTACGAAGTGGGCAGTCTGCAGGAGGTCGAAGACCTTGTCGCGGCAGATCCTTACGTCGGCGATGTCCCGCGAAGTGTTGAACGCATGAGCTGAGGTGGCGGCTCCTTTGACCCGCATGTGACCATGCGGGTTGCCTAGCAAGCAAACCAAAGGAGCCACCGAAATGAAGTCTCGCACGAAGCCCGCGCTGCGGGTTGTACCGGCTGCGCAGGTGCAGCTGTCGTTGCCGATCCAAGGCGTTTTTGAGGACGTCAAGCACGCGTTCTACGGGCTGTGCATCAGCGCCGGCAAGCAAGTGCTGGCGGCCATGATGGAGGCCGACAGGGTTGCGCTGTGCGGCCCCAAAGGCGTGCCCGATGTCGATCGCCGTGCGGTGCGGGCGGGCAGCACGCGCAGCGCGGTAGTACTGGGCGGCCAGCGTATTGGCGTCAAGCGGCCTCGCGCACGCGGCGTCGATGCGGGCGAGCTCGAACTGCCAAGCTTCGCTTGGGCCAACGATACCGATCCGTTGAACGCTGCGACGATGGCCGCCATTGCCGCGGGCGTGTCCATGCGCCGCTACGCCAGCACGCAGGAGGAACTGCCGCCGCCCGAGCAAGCGTTGTCCGTGTCCAAGAGCGCGACCTCGCGGCGCTTCGTGGCGCTGAGCGAAGAGCAACTGCTGCAGTGGCTGTCGGGCCCGCTGGGCACGCTGGATTTGCCCGTGGTGATGATCGACGGCATCCACTTCCGTGATCGCGTGATCCTCGTGGTGTTGGGCATCGACGCCCAGGGGAACAAGCATGTCCTGGGGCTGCGCGAAGGCTCCACCGAGAGCACGCGCGTCGTACGCTCGCTGCTGAGCGATCTCATCGAGCGCGGGCTCGATGCCGACCGCGCCCGGCTGTGGGTGATTGACGGCGGCAAGGCGCTGCGACGCGCCATCGTCGAGTGCTTCGGCGCCACCGCACTGATCCAGCGGTGCCAGGAGCACAAGCGGCGCAACGTGATCGAACACCTGCCCGAAGAACTGCACGTCGGCGTGGGCCGCGCGATGCGTGATGCCTGGGACGGCACCGACGCCGAGTTGGCCAAGAAGCAGTTGCAGCGCCTGGCGACCTCGTTGCAGTCCAGGCATCCCGGCGCTGCAGCCAGCCTTCGCGAAGGACTCGAGGAAACGCTCACCGTCCAGACCCTGGGAATCACCGGCGCGCTGTACCGCACGTTGCGCACCACCAACCCGATCGAGAACCTCA
>DAIMIM010000608.1:0-1743 GCA_036722755.1 Caldimonas sp.
TCGACCTCGAGGCCGCAGCGGCGCACGCACTTGACGATGTTCTCGGCCGCGCTCTGCGCGCCGGTGACGATGTGCACCTTGACCTCGAGCCGGCCGCCGCTCATGCCGATCGGCTCCTTCACTTCATGGCCGTCGATCACGAACTCCTGCGGCTCGACCAGCAGCAGGCGCTGGTCGTTCGGGATGTTGATCGCCTTGGCCGTCTCGACGACGCGCATCACGTCGACAGGCGTCACTTCCTTGTCGCGCACGATCACCATCCCCGTCGAGTTCTGGCCGCGGATGTGGCTGCCGGTGATGCCGGTGTAGACGCGCGTGATCTTGCAGTCGGCCATCATCTCGGCCTCTTTCAGGGCCTGCTGGATCGATTGCACGGTTGCGTCGATGTTGACGACGACGCCGCGCTTCAACCCATGCGCCGGCGCGCTGCCCAGCCCGGCGATGCGCAGCTCGCCATCGGGCATGACCTCGGCAACCACGGCCATCACCTTGGCCGTGCCGATGTCGAGTCCGACGACGAGATCTTTTGCTTCCTTGGCCATGCGTTGTCGTCCCGGTTATTTCTTCGGTGCCGTCTTGTCGGCGATGGGCAGCGTCGTCGAGATGCCTTTCAGGCGCACCGCGTAGCCGTCGGGATGGCGGAGGTCCGCGTATTCGAGCGGCCGCTGGTAGCGCGAGGTCACCTGGCGGATCGTCGAGACGAAGCGCGCGGTCCGGCCGAGAACGTCGTCGTCGCTGCCGCGCCCGATCTCGATCACGGCGCCACCGTCGAGCGTCGCCTGCCACGAGCCGCGGCTCGACAGCGCGAGCGAATCGACCCTGGTCTCGAGCGGCGCG
Source organism: Caldimonas sp. (assembly GCA_036722755.1). Lineage (GTDB taxonomy): Bacteria > Pseudomonadota > Gammaproteobacteria > Burkholderiales > Burkholderiaceae_C > Schlegelella_A. Next base: position 838 of record DAIMIM010000608.1, read on the forward strand.
AACGTCATGCCGAGCTTGTCGAGCATGGTCAGCATGTGCGCCGAGCTGCCGTCCGGCCCGTCGAGCGTCGGCAAGGCGTCGTCCTCGACATCGCCGACGTTCGCTTCGAAGACTTCGCCGAAACTGTTGACGAGCTTCTCGCTGGCGGCCTCGCCGCTGTTCCAGAGCGCCACCGGCCGATGCTCCTCGAGGCGAACCCGCAAGCGGTTCGGCCAGACGCGCTGCACGACCGCGTGCCGCACCCAGGGCACCGACTCGAACGCGCGCCGGACCGCGCCGAGGTCGAGCGTCATGAAATTGCCGGCCAGGCGCGGCGCGGCGTTGGCGCGGATCGTCGAGACGCTGTTGCGCGCGACGTCGCCGTCGACGCTGATCGAGCGGATCGCGAAGAACGGCTGGCGCGTCAGCCACATCAGCGCCGCGGCGACCAGCAGCAGCGCCGCGATGACGGCGAGCACGCTGGCGGTTGCGTTCATGAGGCGAACGTCCGGCGGCGGCGGCGCCGGGCGCGACGAGAGCGATGCGGAGCGTGCCATGGTCAGGTTGTCCCCGCCGCAGCGGCGCCGCGTGCCGGATCGCTGTCGAGCGCGGCGGCGGCGACGAGCTCGACGCAGAGCTGCTCGTAGCTGATGCCGGCGGCACGCGCCGAGATCGGCACCAGCGAATGCGTCGTCATTCCAGGCGAGGTGTTCATCTCGAGCAGGAAGGGCTTCTTGTCGACGCGGCGGACCATCAGGTCGGCGCGGCCCCAGCCGCGGCAGCCGAGCGTGCGGTAGGCGGCCAGCACGAGCTGCTGGATCCGTGCTTCCTCGCTCGACGACAGGCCGCACGGGCACTCGTAGCGGACGACATCGGTGAAGTACTTGTTCTGGTAGTCGTAGGCACCTTCGGGCGCGACGATGCGAA
>DAIMIM010000609.1:0-1737 GCA_036722755.1 Caldimonas sp.
ACGTGCGCCTCCTGGAGACCCTCGCGGGCAGCATGGGCGCGGCCCTCGAAAACGCGCGCCTGTTCGACGAGACGCAGCGCCTCTTGAAGGAAACCGAGCAGCGCAATGCCGAGCTGGCGGTGATCAACAGCATTCAGGAAGGCATGTCCGGGTCGCTCGACTTCCAGGGCATTGCCGACCTGGTCGGCGACAAGCTCTGCGAGGTTCTCGGGACCGACAATCTGCTCGTTCGCTGGCTCGACCATGCGACCCGCGAGGTGCAATTTCTGTACGCCGTCGAGCACGGGCGTCGGCTGACCGTCCCGAAGGGGCCGCCGGTGACGCCGTGGGACGAGCTCGTGACACGTCGTCACGTCCTCTACGACCGGACCGCGGCCGAGGCTGAGGTCGGTGGCGTGATCGACGGGACGGACGTGGCGCTGTCGACGATTCGCGTGCCGATCATCGGCAGCGATCGCGTCCTTGGATTCATCGCCGTCGAAAGCCACGAGCGCGAGAACGCCTTCAGCGATGGCGATATCCGCATGCTGCAGACGATCGCGTCGAGCATGGGCGTGGCGCTCGAGAACGCGCGCCTCTTCGACGAAACGCAGCGCCTCTTGAAGGAAACCGAGCAGCGCAACGCCGAGCTGGCGGTCATCAACAGCATCCAGCAGGGGTTGGCGAGCAAGCTCGAGCTGCAGGCCGTGATCGACCTGGTGGGCGAGAAGCTGCGCGAAGTGTTCGAGGCCGACGTGGCCGTCATCGCGCTGCTCGATGTGGCGCGCGACGTGGTCTCGTATCCCTACCTGATGGACCACGGCGAGCGCTTCACGCCGGCCGCGAAGCCGCAGGGCAGCCGGCAGGGCCTCGGCGGCCTGGCCATGCGCACGCGGCAGACGCTGGTGTTTGGCACCTTCGCCGAGCTGACCGCATTCCAGCGTGAACACGACATCCCGAACGTCCTCATCGGCGGCCCGATCTGCGACAACTCTTTCGTCTACGCGCCCCTGCTCAGCGGCAACCAGGCGATGGGCCTGATCTGCATCGGCAAGCAGGCCGAGCAGGCGTTCGCCCCGAGCGACGTCAGCCTCGTCACCACCGTCGCAGCCAGCCTCAGCGTGGCGCTGCAGAACGCGCTGAGCTTCGACGCCGAGCGCCAGCGCGCGGCGGAGCTGGCGGTCATCAACAGCATCCAGCAGGGCATCTCGGGCTCGCTCGACTTCCAGGGGATCGTCGATCTGGTCGGCGACAAACTGCGCGAGGTTCTGGCCGTGAAGGACATCGGCATCACCTGGTTCGACGTGCCGAACGATGCCATGCACTTCCTCTACAACTACGAGCATGGCGAGCGGCTGACGCTCGAGCCCATTGCGCTGTCGCCCGCGCTCAGGCGTTTCATCGAGAGCCGCCAGCCGGAGCTCTACCGGACGGCGGCCGAGCAGGTGGAAGCGGGGATGGGCGCGTGCGAAGGAACCGACCAGAGCCTGTCGTGCATCGCCGTCCCCATCATCGGCAGCGATCGCGTGCTCGGGGTGCTGTCGATGGAGAACTACGAGCGCGAGAACGCCTACGGGGCGGCCGAGTTGCGACTGCTTCAGACAGTGGCAGCCAGCGTCGGCGTGGCGCTGGAGAACGCACGCCTGTTCGACGAGACCCAGCGCCTGCTGAAGGAAACCGAGCAGCGCAACGCCGAGCTCGCCGTCATCAACAGCATCCAGCAGGGCGTGAGCGCGGAGCTGAACTTTCAGGCCATCG
>DAIMIM010000610.1:0-1726 GCA_036722755.1 Caldimonas sp.
TGGTTGGCGCGCACCTCGATGACCGTGCCGGGCTCCGCGAAGCGCTCCAGGAAGGGCTCGCGGCCGGACACGTAGCGCTCGATCTGCGCCTGCACGAAATCGTCGATGCGCTCGGGGGCGACGTCGTTGCGCCGCCCGTTGAAGTGCAGGATATCGGCGAGCCGGCTGCCGACGCGGATCAGGCTCGGCGGCAAATCGAGGATTTCGCCGAACTGCCGGTTCCAGCAGATCAGCTGCAGGTCCTTGTCGAACACCGCGATGCCCTGGCGCACGTGATCGAGCGCGGTCTGCAGGATTTCGCGGTTGTACTGGATCGCGGCGTTGGCGTCGTCGAGCAGCTTCAGCGCCGCCTTTTTCGAGACCGTGCGCTTGCGCAACAGCAGCGACAGCACCAGCCGCGAACTGGCCGCCCCGATGGCCGAGGCGAGAATGTGCTCGGCGTAGCGCACCAGCCGGAAATCGGCCTCGTCCTTGGGCTCGAGGCTGATGCGGTGCGTGCCGGCGAAACTCTCGAATGCCGAGCGTGTGCGCTCCTCGCCGAGATAGCGGGCGACCGTGCCGGTCAGTTCCTCCACCGTCACCGAGGAGCGCCAAAGCCGGAAGCTTGGCGCGATCGGCGCCAGATCCGACGGCACGAAGATGTTGGCCTGCAGCCGTTCGATCGAGGAGGGCGCGTGGCGCAACGAGAAGCCGACATAACACAGCACGTTGAGCGCCAGGCTCCAGAGCACGCCGTGCACCAGCGGCGGCAGGTCCAGCCCGAACAGGTTCTGCGGCCGCAGCGCGATGATGTGCAAGGGGCCGTCGATCAGGATGTGCTGGCCGATGATGCCGATATCGGCGAAGCTCGGCAGCAGCAGCGTATAGGCCCAGACCAGGATGCCGGCCGTCATGCCGGCGATGGCGCCGCCGGCGGTGGCGCGCCGCCAGAACAGGCCGATGAAAAATCCCGGCGCCAGCTGCGCGACCGCCGCGAACGACAACAGGCCGATCGAGGCGAGTTGCGCGTCGCCGGCGGTGCGGTAGTACATGTAGGCGAGCAGCAGGATGCCGAAGATCGCGAGCCGCCGCACCGTGAGCAGCAGCGAGCCGACGTTGTCGCGGCCGCTGATCAGCGCCTCGCGCCGTTGCAGCACCAGCGGCATGATGAGGTCGTTCGACACCATGATCGACAGCGCCACCGATTCCACGATCACCATGGCGGTCGCCGCCGACAGGCCGCCGACGAACGCCGCGATGGTAAGGATGTTCGATCCGGCCTGCAGCGGCATGGCCAGCACGAACATGTCGCTGTCGACCTTGCCGGCCGGAAACGTCAGCAGGCCGGCGAGCGCGATCGGCACCACGAACAGGTTGATCGCCACCAGATAGAGCGGAAACAGCCAGGCGGCGCGCTTGATCTCGCTTTCGTTGTTGTTCTCGACCACCGCGACGTGGAACTGGCGCGGCAGCAGGATGATCGCCACGAACGACAGCAGCGTGGTGGCCACCAGCGTGTCGAACGGCGGCTGCCGCGTGAACAGGCCGGCGGTCTGCGCGCTGTGGCGCGCCGCCTCGATCAGCGCGCCGGGGCCGCCGAACATCCAGAACGTCACGAAGATGCCGACCGCCAGGAAAGCGAACAGCTTGATGATCGATTCGGTGGCGATCGCCAGCATCAGGCCGTCTTGGTGCTCGGTGGCGTCGATGTGGCGGGTGCCGAACAGCACCGCGAAGGTCGCCATCG
>DAIMIM010000611.1:0-1722 GCA_036722755.1 Caldimonas sp.
CTCGGCAGCAGACACCAGCGCTCTGCGAAGGGATGAAGTCCCGAGTGCTAGCGCTCGCGTACTGAGCTTCGAGAGTCAGCTTCCACTAAAAGTCACCCGAAGACCACGGCGACTCCTCGCCCGATCTTCGATTAGATGCGTTTGAATGCGAGTTCGTATCAGGCGGTCGCAGCGCGCTTTTGCATGATCTTCTGGAGCTTGTCTTCCAGCGTCGCCCGCGTGAACGGCTTGACGATGTAGCCGGCAGCGCCGCTCTGCGCCGCGCGCACGATGTCGTCCTTGTGCGCCTCGGTCGTCACCATCAGCACCGGCAGGTGCCTGAGCTTGTTGTCGGACTTGATCTGGGTCAGCAGCTCGAAGCCGTCCATGTTCGGCATGCTGATGTCCGAGATGACGAAATCGAACGGTCGAGCACGGAGCTTGGCGAGCGCGTCGATGCCGTCCTCGGCTTCCTCCGTATCGGTGCAGTCCATGTCTTTCAGCAGGACGCGGACGATGCGGCGCATCGTCGAGAAGTCGTCGACGATCAGGAATTTCAGCGCGGAGGTCGGGCTCATGGCGGCAGTCGTGGGGCCGTGCCCCGCTCAGGTTGTCGGCATCGGCGGGCCGAACCTGAGCTCGCAGGGTCGGCCCGTTCCCCTGCCGACGCCCGAGCGGCGCGCGTGAACTGGGCCTCGATGCACGGCGTTATCGGCGGACCGGCGCCCCTCCCAGGACCGACACTGCCCGCTGACCGCGCAACGACATGACGAACCAGATCCTTTCGCAGGAAGAAGTCGACGCGCTCCTTCAGGGCATCGCCGACGACCCCCTGATTGCCGAGGAAGCGGCGCTGCCGGCCGATGGCGTGCGCGACTACGACCTCGCCGGCTCGGATCGGCTCGTGCGCGGGCGCATGCCGATGCTCGAGATCATCAACGAGCGCTTCGCCCGCAATGTCCGCGTCGGCGTCTTCGACATGATCAAGAAGGGCGTCGAGGTCGGCGTCAACGCCGTCAGGATCCAGAAGTACGGCGACTTCCTGCGCGAGATCGTCGTGCCGACGAGCTTCAACGTCATGAGCGTGCGGCCGCTGAACGGCTCCGGCCTCGTCGTCTGCGAGCCGAGCCTGGTCTTCGCGATCATCGACGCGCTCTTCGGCGGCTCTGGCAAGTACCAGACGCGCATCGAAGGGCGCGATTTCTCGGCCACGGAGCAACGCGTCATCGTCCGCCTCGTCGCCGTGATCGCGGCCCAATTCCAGAAGGCGTGGGAGGGCATCTACCCGCTCGAGCTCGTCTACCAGCGCTCGGAAATGCTGCCGCAGTTCGCCAACATCGCCTCGCCGGCCGAGCTCGTCGTCGCCAGCTCGTTCACGATCGACATCGGCGAGAGCAGCGGCATCGTCCACATCTGCATTCCGTACTCGGTTCTCGAGCCGATCCGCGACGTGCTGTATTCGACCGCGCAGGGCGCGGCGGCCGAGACGCCGGATCAACGCTGGCTCGAGCTGATGAAGCAGCAGATCGAGCCGGCCGAGATCGAGCTCGTCGCCGAGCTGGCCATCGCGCCGGCGACGGTCGAGCAGTTGCTGTCATTCAAGGTCGGCGACTTCGTCGAGCTCGATCTCAAGCAGGTCATCGAGGTCAAGGCCTCGGGCGTGCCGGTCTTCTCGTGCCACTACGGCACCTCCGCCGGCAAGTACGCGCTGAAGGTCGACCGCCTGCTGACCGACCAGTCGCC
>DAIMIM010000612.1:0-1715 GCA_036722755.1 Caldimonas sp.
ATGAATGCGCAGCACATGCGGCGCATGCAGCGACACTCAAGAACCGATCAGGGGGGATTTCAAACGCCCGCCGCGAGAACCGCGAGGGTAGAACGAGAATCACGAACAACCACTGTCTTGCGTATAACTGTGGGCAGTAATGTACACGAGGACGCCATATGACGCTTGACCCATCCGGATCCCCCGATGACACCGTGGCGTGGAAGCACGACGGCGTGCGCGTCGTCGCCGCCGACCAGCTCGATCCCAACACCGCGCAGACGCCCGGAATGGACCGCAAGGCGGCCATCAACTTCGCGCGTGTCGGCGCGCAGAAGCTCTGGGCCGGCACGGTCCACATCCATGCCGATGCCAAGACCGGCGCGCATCATCACGGCGCGCTCGAGAGCGTGATCTACGTCGTCAAGGGCCGCGCCCGCATGCTCTGGGGCAACACGCTCGAGTTCACGGCCGAGGCCGGCCCGGGTGATTTCATCTACATCCCGCCCTGGGTGCCGCACCAGGAGATCAACGCCAGCCGCGACGAGACGCTCGAATGCGTGCTGTGCCGCAGCGACGGCGAAGCGGTTGCCGTCAACCTCGACATTGAGCCCGTTGAAAAGCCCGAGACGGTTCGCTGGATCGACCCGACCCATCCCCATGGCTGAGCCGATTCGACTTTCCGTTCTCGACCAGTCCGTCTCCGTCGCCGGCAGCAGCGAAGACGCGGCCATCCGCGACACGCTCTCGCTCGCCGTCGATTGCGAGCGGCTCGGCTACTCGCGCTTCTGGGTCAGCGAACACCACGGCCTGCCGACCATCGTCGGCTCGGCGCCCGAGATCCTGATGGCAGCGATCGCGGCGCGCACGACGCGGATCCGCATCGGCAGCGCCGGCATCATGCTGCCGCACTACAGCGCGCTCAAGGTGGCGGAGCAGTTCCGCGTGCTCGAGGCGCTGGCGCCGGGACGCATCGATCTCGGCCTCGGCCGCGCGCCCGGCGGCGACATGCGCACGGCACGCGCCCTGAATCCGAACGCCAGCCACGCCGCCGAAGACTTTCCGATTCAGGTGCGCGACCTGCACGCGTGGACCTCGACCGGCACCCACGAAGGCATCACGGCGCATCCGCTCGGGCCGCACGCGCCGGAGATCTGGATCCTCGGCAGCTCCGACTACGGCGCGCAGCTCGCGGCGCATTTCGGCCTGCCGTATGCCTTCGCTTATTTCTTCACCGACGGGCAGGGCGCCGAACAGGCGATGACGCTCTATCACGAGCGGTTCCAGCCCAGCGAGCGGCACGCGACACCGAAGGCGACGCTGTGCATCTGGGCGATCGTGGCCGAGAGCGACGAGGCGGCGGCGCACCTCGCACTGTCGCGCGATCGCTGGCGCGTCGACCGTCAGCGTGGCGTGCTCGGCCCGCTGCAGGCACCCGACGACATCGCCGCACGCGGCTTCAGCGGCGCCGACGAGGCGATGCTGAAGCCGATGCGCGCCAAGGCGTTCGTCGGCTCGCCAGCGACGGTCGGCGCGAAGATCCGAAAGCTCGCCGAAGACTTCGCGCTCGACGAGGTCGTCGTCAACACCTGGGCGCACGACCCGGCGGCGCGGCGCCGCTCGTACGCCTTGCTGGCCCATGAATTTTCGCTGACGCCGCCAGCGCCGCCCTAGGGCCTGTTAACGCTATGGGAGGGATCGCGTGACTCAGCAAACGGGCGCCCGCAAGGCGCAAA
>DAIMIM010000613.1:0-1712 GCA_036722755.1 Caldimonas sp.
CATAGTCGAGCAGCACGTCGCGCAGGCCGACCCACATGTGCCCGAGCAGTGCCGCGACGAAGACAAGGAAGGCGACCGACGTCCCTGGCCGGGCCATCCAGGCGTGCCACTGAGGGAAGGCTTGCAGTGGATGCAGCGCGAAGGAATAGAGCAGGAACAAGACGAAGAGCAGCATGTAGGCCGCGCTCACGCGTTGCACCCACCAGGCCTTCATGCCAGTGAACCGCGCTTTCACCATATGACTCCGGCCGCGAGCAGCGCCACGGCGACGCCGGTCAGGTTCACGAACCAGGCACTGCGGCGCGCCACCCGCAGCGGCGATCCGATGTCGACATCGGTCAGCAGATGGCGCACGCCGCCAAGCACGTGGTGGGCAAGCGCCCAGACCGCGATGACCACCGCCGCCTTGAAAGCGAACTCCCCGAACAGCGCCGTCACCTGCGCGAAGCCGGCTTCGTCGCGCAGCGAAAGGCCGAGCAGATAAACGGCTGCCGGAACGCTTGCCGCGAGAACGACGCCGCTGATCCGATGGCCGATCGAGGTCAGCGAACCGACGGGCATCTGGATCCGCATCAGGTCGAGAAAAACGGGACGGCGCGGTGTCATCGGTACTTCCGCTCAGGCATGCGTCTTCTTCAGCGCACCGCCCTTGTGAATCGCGATGTGGTCGGTCTTGTCGCTCTTGATTTCAAACTGGGGATCCTCCAGGCTCGCATGATGCGTGTATCCCTTGTAGTCGGCATCGCGCGTATGAACCTTGATGATCCGGCCGCTGACATGACCTGCCTCCGAGTTCCAGGTCACGTGATCGCCGACTTTGAATTTCGCGGTCATGGCGCGCCTCCGTGGTTCCCATTGGCGATCAGATCGTATTGCCTAGTCATCTTGTCAGCGTGCCACACTCGATCCCGACCTGGAGCATGCAATGTCAGAGATGTGCGCAAGGTTTCTGCGCTGAACGAGCAAGGAGTGCTCGCGCTTCCATGATGACCCGCAATCCCCCTCAACCGACGCTTGTGAATCGCGACTGGATGGGCATCGATGCCGACACCTTCTATGACAAGGCGCGCATCGCGATCTTGCCGATGGGTTACTGCTACCCGGGGCGGGCTGCGAGCGGCGATCTGCCGCCACGCCGCGAGTGCGCCGATCTGTGGCTCAATCGTCTGCTCGCCAAGCTGCCGGGAATCGAGCTCATCTTGCTCATCGGCCAGTATGCGCAAACCCATTTCCTGCGCGGCAAGGGCCATGCATCGGTGACAGCGACGACGCGAGACTGGCGTGCACACGCGCCCGGCGTCGTCCCGCTGCCGCATCCTTCGCCGCGCAACGTCGCCTGGTTCAAGGTCAATCCCTGGTTCGACGATGAACTCCTGCCCGTGTTGCGCCGCAACGTCCGCAAGCTCGTTGTCGGCTAAGGCGCCGCGGCGTCGAAGCACGGCTCGGCCCGCGGCGTCGCCGCGCCCCACTGCTTCGTCCGCAGAGCCGCTGAACGCGGATGAAACCCGCTGCAAGGTGCTGACGGTCGGCCACTCGACGCGACCCATCGAGGCGTTCATCGAGTTGCTCGTCGCCCACGGTGTCACGCAATTGGTCGACGTTCGCACCGTGCCGCGCTCGCGCCACAACCCGCAGTTCAACGAGGATGCCTTGCCGGCGCCGCTGGCCGCCGCGAACATCGGCTACGCCCATGCAAGCGGCCTCGGCGGCTT
>DAIMIM010000614.1:0-1697 GCA_036722755.1 Caldimonas sp.
GCGCTCTGGATCGCATAGGCGCCGGCCTTGCCGAACGGCTCGCCGCTGGCGACGTAGCGATCGATTTCGGCCGCGGCGATCGACGCGAAACGGACGTGCGAGACGCTGACGAGCAAGCGGCTGCGCCCCGAGCTGCTCGCCACCGCCACGGCCGTGAGGACGCGGTGCGTGCGGCCGGCAAGCAGGCCGAGCGTCGCGGCTGCGTCGGCCGCATCGAGCGGCTTGCCGAGGATGCGCGTGCCCAGGGCGACGGTGGTGTCGGCGCAGAGGATGGGCGCCGGAGCGAGCCCGCGGGCGACCAGACGGCGCCGCGCCGCTGCGAGCTTGGCCCGCGTCACCCGCTCGACATAGACCGCAGGCAACTCGCTAGGCCGCAGGGCTTCGAGCGCTTCGGCGTCTTCGCTTGCATCGGCCAGCAGCAATGCATGGCGCACGCCGATCTGCGCCAGCAACTGCGCACGCCGCGGGCTCTGCGAGGCGAGGTAGACGAACGACGAAGGCGGCACCCCCTCGGGGGGCAGCGAACGCAGTGAGCGTGGGGGCACCATCTACTCGCGGTGATAGGGGTGGTTGGCGGTGACCGACCAGGCCCGATAGAACGCCTCGGACAGCAAGACCCGGACGAAGGCATGCGGCAAGGTCAGATCCGACAGCCGAAGACTCTCGTCGCAGCGCGCCTTCAACGCCGGATCGAGCCCATCGGGACCGCCGACGAGCAGCGCGACATCGCGGCCGTCGCGTTGCCAATCGAGCAGGCGATCGGCAAGCTGGCGCGTCGTCGCGCGGTCGCCGTGCTCGTCGAGCGCGACCAGGCGGGCACCGCGCGGCAACGCCGCCTCGATGCGCCTAGCCTCCGCAGCCATCAGCTGCGCAGCGCTGCGCGAGTCGCGCGGCTCCGCCTTCACCGCCTTCAGCTCGAGCCGCATCTCCGGCGGAAAGCGCTTCGCGTATTCCGCGAAGGCGGTGTCGGCCCACGCCGGCGGTCGCGTGCCGACGGCGACGAGAACGAGCTTCACCGCGGCTCTCGCGGGCGAGCCGGCGACGCGCCGACGCTCAGCGCTTGGGCGCCGGGCGCTTTGCGGGCGGCCTGGCGCTCTTCGCCGCGCCGCTGCTCTTCTTGACGCCGACCGTGCGGACGACGCCCTTCGGCGAGCCGACGCGAAGGATGCCGATGCGCTTGGCCGGAGCGCGCTTGGCCGGAGCGCGCTTCGCGGGGGCGGCCCGTTTGGCGGGTGCAGCGGTCTTCGCGGACGCGGCCTTCCTGGTCGGCGCTGCCCGCTTCGCCGGCGCTGCCTCGCGCGCTGTCGGACGGTTCCGGCCGGCCTCGCGCGCCATCGGCCGCTCGCGTGCCGCAGGCGCCGCCTTGACGAGGCGCGGCGCCTTCGACTCGATCTTCATCTTGACGGGCTTTTCGCCCCAGAGCTCTTCGAGGTGGTAGTACTCGCGGATCGCCGGCTGCATGACGTGGACGACCGCGGCGCCGCAGTCGACGATGATCCATTCGCCGTTGGCCTCGCCCTCGGTCCGCGGTGGCGGCGCACCGGCCGCCTTGACCGCGTCGCGGACGCTCGCTGCGAGCGACTTCGTCTGCCGGTTGCTCGTGCCCGAGGCGACGATCACACGCTCGAAGAGCGACGACAGATGCTCGGTGTTGAAGACAACGATGTTCTGGGCCTTGACGTCCTCCAGACCATCGA
>DAIMIM010000615.1:0-1694 GCA_036722755.1 Caldimonas sp.
TCGACCGCGTCGCGACGCAGACGCAGTTCAACGGCATCAACCTGCTCGACGGCAGTTTCACGCAAAAGGCTTTCCAGGTCGGCGCCGACGTCGGCCAGACCATCACGGTCGCGGCGATCGCCTCCAGCCGCACCAGCGCGCTCGGCGTCTACCAAGGCTATACGGCCGCCAGTGCCGCGATCGGTACCGTCAACAACTCGGCAACGGGCTTGTCCGTCACAGTCGGCGGTGGCACTTCGGTTTCCCTCGGCTCGGTTGCCGTTGATGCCAAGGCGATCGCCGGCGCCATCAATTCGGGCAACGTCGCCGGCCTCAGCGCCAGTGCCAATACAACGGCCGTCGCCGGCGTACTTTCGGCCGTTGCGGGTACCGTGGCCGGCAATGCCGTCTACACCGTCAACGGCATCGCGATCTCGATCGCCGGCCTGGTCGGTGCCGGTAACCTGGCCGCCAACCGCGCCAGCGCCGTGGCTGCGATCAACGCGCAGTCCGCCGCCACCGGCGTGGTCGCCACCGACAACGGCGCCGCCACCGGCGTCAGCCTGGCCGCAGCCGATGGCCGCAACGTCTCGCTGGTCTATGCGGCGACGAACTTCACGACGTCGACCGCGGCTGACTTCGGCCTGTCGGCAGTGGCGCTCAGCGGCGGTACGGTCAACCTGAACTACGTCGCACCAAGCGGCGTCAGCGGCAACGTCGTGTTCGCGCAAGCCTCAGGTTTCGTCAACAGCTCGGCGATCGCTGCCTCGGGCACCGCCGTCGGCGCGCTCGACATCTCGACCGTCGCCGGCGCCAACGCCGCCTTGTCGTCGATCGACGCGGCGCTCGCGACGGTCGACTCCACACGTGCATCGCTCGGCGCGATCCAGAACCGTTTCACGTCGACGGTGCAGAACGTGCAGAACTCGGCACAGAACGTGACCGCCTCGCGCAGCCGGATTCAGGACACCGACTTCGCGGCGGAAACGGCCAACCTGTCGCGCGCCCAAGTGCTGCAACAGGCCGGCACGGCGATGGTGGCGCAAGCCAACCAGATGCCGAATTCGGTGCTCAAGCTCCTGCAGTAAGAGCGCAGCGCCGAGGGGTCGGCAGCAGATCGCCGACCCCGACGTCTTCTCTCTGCGAAGGGCCGTTCCGGTGTTGCCGGGACGGCCCTTTGCGTTTGCGCGGCGCCGAATTGAAGGGTGAAGGTTCCGCTTTTCGGAGTTTTCCCGCCCTCAAGCTCTCTTCAGAATTGCTGCACGGGACTTTCGAGTCCGCATTGCCAAGCAAACGGAGAGATCCATGCAGACGATCAACACCAACATTTCGTCATTGACGGCGCAGTACAACACCGACAAGACGCAGAACGATCTGTCGACCGCGATCCAGCGGCTGTCGTCGGGCCTGCGCATCAACAGCGCCAAGGACGACGCCGCCGGGCTGGCGATCTCGAACCGCATGACGGCGCAGATCAACGGCCTCAACCAGGCAGCGCGAAACGCCAACGACGGCATCTCGCTGGCCCAGGTGGCAGAAGGCGCGCTCGGCTCGGTCACCGACGACCTGCAGCGGATGCGCGAGCTGGCGGTGCAATCGGCGAACGCGACCAACAGCTCCTCGGACCGGGCCGCGCTGCAGCAGGAAGTTGCGCAGCTGCAGACCGAGATCGACCGCGTCGCGACGCAGACGCAGTTCAACGGCATCAACCTGCT
>DAIMIM010000616.1:0-1676 GCA_036722755.1 Caldimonas sp.
ACGTCGCCAGCGGCGAGCCGTTCGGCAAGGCCGGCGCCTATGCGATCCAGAGCGCGGCAGCAGGGTGGATCGAGCGGATCGAGGGCAGCTACACCGCTATCATGGGCCTGCCGCTGCACGAGACGGCGATGCTGCTGAGAAAGGCGGGCGTCGCGGTCGCACCCTGATCGTCGTGGAGCGGCCCACACGCCCGCGATGCAAGACATCCTGATCAACTGGGCGCCGCAGGAAACGCGCGTTGCCATCGTCGAGAACGGCGCGGTGCAGGAACTGCACTTCGAGCGCGAACTCGAGCGGGGCCGCGTCGGCAACATCTACACCGGCAAGGTCGCGCGCGTGCTGCCCGGCATGCAGTCGGCCTTCATCGACATCGGCCTCGAGCGCGCCGCCTTCCTGCACATCGCCGACGTGCTGGTCGGCAACGGCACGCCGCGCAACGACCACGGCCCCGGCGCGGTGCCGCCGCCGCCGATCGAGCGGCTCATCTTCGAAGGCCAGGCGCTCACGGTCCAGGTCATCAAGGACCCGATCGGCACGAAGGGCGCGCGGCTCTCGACCCAGATCTCGATCGCCGGGCGGCTGCTCGTCTTCCTGCCGCAGGACACGCACATCGGCATCTCTCAGAAGATCGGCTCGCAGGAGCTGCGCGAGCAACTGCGCACGCGCATGACGGCGCTGTCGCAGCAAGAGGGCGAGGGCGACGACAAGGGCGGCGGCTTCATCCTGCGCACCAACGCCGCCGAGGCCAGCGACGCCGAGCTCGGCGACGACATCCGCTACCTGAGGAAAACCTGGTCGCTGGTGCGCGAACGCGCCTTCAAGTCGCCGCCGGGAACGCTGCTGCACCAGGACCTGAGCCTCGGCGAGCGCGTGTTGCGCGATCTCGTGGACGACCGCACGCAGACGATCCGCATCGACTCGCACGAGCAGTTCGCGGCGCTCTCGAGATTCGGCCGCGAGTTCACACCGGGCGCGGTCGGCAAGCTCCAGCACTACGGCGGCGAGCGGCCGATCTTCGATCTCTTCAACATCGACGAGGAGATCGCCAAGGCACTGATGCGCCGGGTCGACCTCAAGTCGGGCGGCTATCTCATCATCGACCAGACCGAGGCGCTGACGACCGTCGACGTCAACACCGGCGGCTTCGTCGGCGCGCGCAACTTCGACGACACGATCTTCAAGACCAACCTCGAGGCCGGCCAGGCGATCGCCCGGCAGCTGCGCCTGCGCAACCTCGGCGGCATCATCATCATCGACTTCATCGACATGGGCCCCGAGGAGCACCGTGCCGCGGTGCTGGCGGAGCTGAAGAAGCAGCTCGGGCGCGATCGCACCAAAGTCACGGTGAGCGGCTTCACGCAGCTCGGGCTGGTCGAGATGACCCGAAAGCGCACCCGCGATTCGCTCGCCCACATGCTGTGCGAGCCGTGCCCGACCTGCAAGGGCCGCGGCGAAGTCAAGACGGCCCGCAGCGTCTGCCACGACATCCTGCGCGAGATCTTGCGCGAGGCGCGCCAGTTCAATCCGCGCGAGTTCCGCGTCATCGCCTCGGCCTCGGTCGTCGAGATGCTGCTCGACGAGGAGAGCCAGCACCTCGCCGGCCTGTCCGACTTCATCGGCAAGCCGGTCTCGCTGCAGGCCGAGCCCTTCGCCTCACCGGAACAGTACGACATCGT
>DAIMIM010000617.1:0-1673 GCA_036722755.1 Caldimonas sp.
CAGATCTTCTCGATCGCCGCCATCGCCGCCTGCACCGCCAGCGGCAGCATCTCGGTGGTCAGGTTGTTGAAGCCGCCGGGGAAGAGGTTGGTATCCACCGGGGCCAGCTTGAAGCCGGCATTGCGCAGGTCGACCGAGGTATAGAACGGCGGCGTGTGCTCCATCCACTCGAGCCGGAACCAGCGTTCGATCGCGGGGAGCGACTCGAGCATGCGCTGCTCGAGCTCGTTAATCGGCCCGGTCAGGGCGGTGATGAGATGGGGAACCATTCGGGTGTCCGCGGCGAGCGGAATGAGTGCTCCGAGGCGGGAGCCGGGATTCTAGGCATATGGGGCGCCGACGGTGCGGCGCAAGCGCCGACGGGCGCCGGGCAAAGGCGGCCGCGCCAGAAAAAAGGGCCGCCTCGCGGCGGCCCTTTTCCGTGCCACCGACCGGTCAGTTGTGGTACGCCGTCTCGCCGTGCGAGGCGATGTCGAGACCCTCGCGCTCGTCTTCCTCGCTGACACGCAGACCGATGGTCATGTCGACCAGCTTGTACGCGACCAAGGAAACGACGCCCGACCAGGCGATGGTGACGAGCACCGCCTTGCCTTGCGCCCAGACCTGCGACAGGATCGAGTAGTTCTCCGGCTTGACCAGCTCTCCGGTGAACCAGTTGTCCGGGAAGCTCGGGCCGCCGAGCGAAGGCGAGTTGAACACGCCGGTCAGCAGGGCGCCGACGATGCCGCCCACGCCGTGCACGCCGAAGACGTCGAGCGAGTCGTCGGCGCCGAGCATCTTCTTCAGCCCGTTGACGCCCCACAGGCAGGCGAAGCCCGCAGCGAAGCCGACCACGAGCGCGCCCATCAGGCCGACGTTGCCGCAGGCCGGCGTGATCGCCACCAGCCCGGCGACCGCACCCGACGCGGCGCCGAGCATCGAGGCCTTGCCCTTCATCAGCGCCTCGCCGATGCACCATGCCAACACGGCCGCGGCGGTTGCCGAGAACGTGTTGATGAAGGCGAGCACGGCGCTGTTGCCGGCTTCGAGCGCGGAGCCGGCGTTGAAGCCGAACCAGCCGACCCACAGCAGCGCGGCGCCGACCATCGTCAGCGTCAACGAGTGCGGCGTGAACGCCTCGCGACCGTAGCCGAGCCGCTTTCCGACCATGTAGGCACCGACCAGGCCGGCGACGGCGGCGTTGATGTGCACCACCGTGCCGCCCGCGAAGTCGAGCGTGCCCCACTGCCAGATCATGCCGGCCTTGAGGTTGGTGGCGTCGACGATCGCCTTGCTCGTGTAGGCATCCGGCCCGGGCCAGTACCAGACCATGTGGGCGATCGGCGCGTAGCTGAACGTGAACCACAGCACCATGAACGCCAGCACCGCGGAGAACTTCATGCGTTCGGCGAAGGCGCCGACGATCAGGCAGCAAGTGATCGCCGCGAAGGTCGCCTGGAAGGCCATGTAGAGCAGCTCGGGGATGACGACACCCTTGCTGAAGGTCGCGGCCATCGACATCGTGCCGGCGATCGGGTCGAACATGTCTTTCATGAAGACTCTGCTCAAGCCGCCGACATACGGGCTCAGGAAGCCGCTGCCTTCGGTGAAGGCGAGGCTGTAGCCATACAGGCACCACAGCACGACGATCATCGAGAAGGTGACGAACACCTGCATCAGCACCGACAGCATGT
>DAIMIM010000618.1:0-1662 GCA_036722755.1 Caldimonas sp.
GTGCGGCCGCGCGGCCTGCTCGGCGAGGAAGGGAGGACGCAGTGATCGCGCGCGATAAGCTGGCCTGGAACGCGGTGATCTGGATCGTCCTGCTGACGATGCCGTACTGGATGAACGCGATCGGCGGCTACACCGAGTTGGCAAGCCGAGTCGTCATCCTCGGCCTGGCGGCGATGGCGTTGAACTTCCTCCTCGGCTTCACCGGCGTGCTGTCGTTCGGCCACGCCGCCTACTTCGGCCTCGGCGCCTACGGCGCGGCGATGGCGATCAAGTTCATGCTGCCGAGCACACCGTTCGCGATCCTGGTCGGCGTCGTCGTCGGCACGCTGGCGGCGGCGGCGGTCGGGGCCTTGATCGTCAAGCTGCGCGGCGTCTACTTCGCGATGGTGACGATCGCCTTCGGTCAGGTCTTCTACTTCATCGCCTTTCGCTGGAATTCGGTGACCGGCGGCGACGACGGCGTCACGGGCTGGCACCGCGAGCCGCTGCACCTGGGCTTTGCGACGATCGACATCCTCGGCAACGATAAGGCGTTCTATTACCTGGTGCTGCTGCTCTTCGCCGCGGCCGCGGCTGTCATGGCGATGCTGCTGCGCTCGCCGCTCGGCCGCACCCTCATCGCGATCCGCGAGAACGAGCGCCGGGCCCGCTTTCTCGGCATCCCGGTCGAGCAGCACATCTGGATTTCGTTCGTCATCTCGGGCGGCTTCGCAGCGCTCGCCGGCACGCTCTACGCGCTGCTCAGCAACTTCACCGACCCGCGCTCGCTGCACTGGACGCTCTCGGGCAACTTCGTGATCATGGCCGTGCTCGGCGGCATGCGCTCGTTCTGGGGGCCGCTGATCGGCGCCGCGATCTTCGTCGTGCTGCAGGACTACGTCTCGAGCCAGACCGAGAACTGGATGTCGTTCATCGGCCTGTTCTTCGTCCTCGTCGTCACCTTCTTCCCGCGCGGCGTGCTTGGCATCATCAAGCGGAGGGTCGCCACGTGAGTCTTCTGCGGGTGCAGAACGTGTCGCGCCACTTCGGCAGCCTGGTCGCGGTCGACCAGGTCTCGATGACGGTCGAGCCCGGCCAGCTGCGCGCCATCATCGGGCCCAACGGCGCCGGCAAGACGACCTTCTTCAACATGATCAGCGGGTTCTTCCCGCCCACGTCGGGCACGATCGTCTTCGGCGAGAAGGACATCACCGCCTGGCCGGCGCACAAGCGAGTCGCCGCCGGGATGGCGCGGACGTTCCAGGTCACGGAGATCTTCCCCGAGCTGAGCGTGCGCGAGAACCTGCGTATTCCGGTCGAGGTCGCGGCGGGCATGCGCCTGCGGCCGTGGCTCTCGCGCGCCGCCGACGCGAAGATCCGCGAACGCCTCGACGAGCTGCTGAAGATGGGCAGCCTCGTCGAGAAGGCCAATCGCCTTGTCGGTGAGCTGTCGCACGGCGACCAGCGCGCCACCGAGATCATGATGTCGCTGGCGCTCAGGCCGCGCCTGCTGCTGCTCGACGAGCCGACCGCGGGCATGGGCGACCAGGAAACCTACGACGTCACCCGCCTGATCCGGCGCCTGCACCGCGAAGAGAAGCTGACGATCGTGCTGATCGAGCACGACATGCGCGTCGTCTTCCATCTCGCCGATCGCATCATGGTGCTGGCCGAAGGCGCGGT
>DAIMIM010000619.1:0-1653 GCA_036722755.1 Caldimonas sp.
ACGGAAAGAGGACTTTCACCTCTCAAGATTGGCAGCCTTGTCGGCTGCTCCCCTAGACAAAATGGCTTCGTGAATTCGGGCGGTCCGTCTCCTGCGACACCGTAGGTTGCGCGCCAGGGGCGTGCCGAGCTACACCAATGCACCGGACCGATGGGCGGCCGGGTCGTTGCGAATTCACGAGGAGACGGACCATGGAGAAATTTAGCACTCTGTACGTTGGTTTGGACGTTCACAAGGAAAGCATCGATATCGCGGCAGCCGAGGCGGCGCGCGATGCCGAGGTCAGGCACCTGGGAAGTGTTGCAGGGGGTCTGGATGCGGTGAGCAAGTCGATGCGCAAGCTGGTCAGCGCCGGTCATCGCCTGCACATCGTCTACGAGGCCGGCCCCTGCGGCTTCGTGCTGCAGCGCCACTTCAGCTCGCTGGGCTGGCACTGCGATGTGGTGGCCCCCTCGTCGATCCCGCGCCCCTCGGGCGAACGCATCAAGACCGATCGGCGCGATGCGATGAAACTGGCGCGCCTGGCGCGCTCGAACGATCTGGCGGTGGTGCGTGTCCCCGGGCCGGCCGACGAAGCGATACGCGATCTCGTGCGTGCCCGCGACGACGCGGTGCGCGAGCAACGCAATGGGCGCCACCGACTCAAGGCGCTGCTGCTGCGCAACGGCATCACCTACGCGGGCAAGAGCGCCTGGACGGCGGCGCACCTGCGCTGGCTGGCCACGCTGAAGATGGAGCACTCGGCGCAGCAGATCGGGTTCCAGGAATACCTGCACTCGATCACTGAGACCACGGCTCGTATCCACAGGCTCGAGCAGGCGATGCGCGACGCGTTGGCGGACTGGACCCTGCGGCCCGTGGTGCAAGCGCTGATGAGCATGCGCGGCGTGCAGCTGATTGCCGCGATGACTTTGGTGGCCGAGCTGCAGGACTTCCTGCGCTTCGAGTCGCCACGACAGCTCATGGGCTACGTGGGCCTGGTCCCCAGCGAGCACTCGACGGGTCCCAAACGCCGCCAGGGCAGCATCACCAAGGCCGGCAACAGCGCGGCGCGCCGCATGTTCGTGGAGATCGCCTGGCACTACCAGCACAGCCCCCGCGTGAGTGCTGTCATCGCCACGCGCCACGATCAGCTTCCCAAGGCCATCACCGATATCGCCTGGGCCGCGCAGCTGCGCCTGCATGCCAAGTTCAAGCGCCTCATGGCGCGCCGGCTCATGAAGAACAAGGCCGTCGTCGCCGTCGCACGCGAGCTCGCCGGCTTCGTCTGGGCCATCGGCTGCGAGGTCCAGACCTCGGGCTGGCAAGGTATCGCCGTCGAGCCCACAACGGCGGCGGCGAGCTGACCAAACCGAACACACCGGACACCATCTGAAAGGAGGCAAGCCAACTCAGCTACCGCATCAGATGCCGGAGGGGGAACGCGGCGCAGCCGCGGCCACTGGGGAATCCTCGACAACGTTATTGGTGGGCCGTGCATGCGGCAACGCGTGCACGGCGATCTCAGACCCTAGAGCGAAGGCAGCCCCGCGACGTAAATTTGTCTTGAGGCATCCAACCCTCGAATATCAGCATGAGCAACCGTCGCACATCCATCACGGGTGGCAACCATTGGCTCCGTCGCGTTCCCCGTCCGGCAACGGGCTATGAATC
>DAIMIM010000620.1:0-1650 GCA_036722755.1 Caldimonas sp.
GGATCGAGACGGCGATCTCGGCCGGCGTGCGGCTGCCGATGTCGAGGCCGATCGGGCCGTGCAGGCGATCGATCTCCGCGGCGCTCAGGTCGAACATCAGGAGGCGCGCCTTGCGCTTGGCGGTGTTGCTGCGCGAGCCGAGCGCGCCGATGTAGAACGCCGGTGACTTGAGTGCTTCGAGAAGCACCAGGTCGTCGAGCTTGGGATCGTGCGTCACGGCGACGACGGCCGTGTGCGGATCGAGTTGCATCTCGATGGCCAGGTCATCGGGCATGGCCGTGCTGAAGGTGGTTCCCGGCACGTCCCACGTCAGGTGATATTCCTCGCGCGGGTCGCAGACGACGACCTCGAAGTCGAGGCCCATGGCCATCTGGGCGAGTGCACGCGACAGCTGGCCGGCGCCGATCACGAGCATGCGCCAGCGCGGGCCATAGAGGGCACGCATCTGCTTGCCGTCGAACGAGAACGCCTCGCCGCGCGTCGCTGCTTCGACGCGCACCACGCCCGTCGCCAGATCGACGACACGGGCCGCCAGCTCATGGCGGGAGGTGCGCTCGAGCACGTCGTCGATCCATGCCGTGTCGAGGAGCGGCTCCTGAACGAGCCGCAGATTGCCGCCGCAAGGCAGGCCGAACCGCGCTGCCTCTTCCTTGCTGACACCGTAGGCGATCAGCGACGGCGTGCCGACACGTTCGCCGCGCCGGACCCGATCGATCAGGTCGTCTTCGACGCAGCCGCCGGAGACGGAGCCGACGACCAGACCGTCGTCGCGCATCGCGAGCAGGGCGCCCGGTGGACGCGGTGCGGAACCCCACGTCTCGAGCACCGTGACGAGCGAGACGCCGCGCCCTTCGCGGCGCCACGCGCGCGCCTGGCCGAGCACTTGCAGATCGAGGCTGTCCATCGCCCGCTATCGTACCCGCGAGCTCTTGCCTGCGACGACGTGAGAAAGCCCGCGCACGGCGGGCCTCGATCAGGGCTGGCGGGGGGGAGTCAGATCTTTCCGAGCACCAGCAGGACCAGGACGATGACCACGACGAGGCCGAGGCCACCGGTCGGGCCGTATCCCCACGAGCGGCTGTAGCCCCAGCTCGGCAATGCGCCGACCAGGAGCAGGATCAATACGATCAGCAGGATGGTTCCGAGAGTCATCAGGTTCTCCTCATGTTCGATCCGCAGGAGCGGAGTTCGTGACGAGGAGCGTAGGGCCGCCACCCTGCGGCAAGCATGGGCAAGCGCAGCGACATGGTGTCGGCTCGGAACGGGTGCGGCGGTCGCTCGCGTCCTACACGCGCCGCCGAGGCAGCCTCGCGGCCTACTGCATGAACCAGCCGTGGCTGACCACCAGCGACTGGCCGGTCAGCGCGCTGCTCGGGAAGCTCGCGAACAAGAGGGCGACCTCGGCGACGTCGGCGACCGTCGTGAACTCGCCGTCGACCGTTTCCTTCAGCATCACGTTCTTGATCACTTCCTCTTCGGTGATGCCGAGCGCCTTGGCCTGTTCGGGAATCTGCTTGTCGACGAGCGGCGTGCGCACGAAGCCGGGGCAGATCACGTTGGCGCGGACCTTGTGCTTCGCGCCTTCCTTGGCGATCGTCTTGGCCAGGCCGATCAGGCCGTGCTTGGCCGTCACGTAGGGCGCCTTCAGCA
>DAIMIM010000621.1:0-1649 GCA_036722755.1 Caldimonas sp.
TGGGGCTACGACACGCTGAGCCAGGAGCAGGTCGTGATCGACGCCGACATGGTGGTGCTGGCCACGGCCATGCGACCCCAGGACGGCGTCCGCGAGCTGGCGCAGAAGCTCAGCGTGAGCACCGACGAGCACGGCTTCATCAACGAGGCGCACCCCAAGCTGCGCCCCGTCGAGACGAACACCGCCGGGGTCTTCGTGGCCGGCGCCTGCCAGGCGCCGCGCGACATCCCCGACGCCGTCGCCATGGCGAGCGCCGCCGGCGCCAAGGTGATGGGCCTGTTCAGCGCCGACGAGCTCGAGCGCGAGCCGGCGGTGGCGATCGTCAACGAAAACACCTGCATCGGCTGCATGAACTGCGCCAAGGTGTGCGCCTACGGCGCCATCGAGCAGCGCGAGATCTGCACCGTCGACGGCCACGTCTGCGGCCACGTCGCCTACGTGAACCCCGGCGTGTGCCAGGGCTGCGGCACCTGCCAGGCGGTCTGCCTCAGCAAGAGCGTCGAGCTGCAGACCTTCACCGACGAGCAGATCTTCAGCGAGATCAACGCTCTGTGTTACTGGGAGTGACGTGAGCGACACGATCCACACCAGCGGCGCGGCTGCCAACGGCTTCGAGCCGCGCATCACCGCCTTCGTCTGCAACTGGTGCACCTACACCGGCGCCGACCTCGCGGGCACCAGTCGCCTGCACATGGCCAGCAACGTGCGCATCATCCGCCTGCCCTGCACCGGCCGCATCGACCCGCTGTTCATCATCAAGGCCTTCGAGCGCGGCGCCGACGGCGTCATCGTCAGCGGCTGCCACCCCGCCGACTGCCACTACACCCTGGGCAACTACCATGCCCGGCGGCGCTTCGCCGTGTTCCACGACCTCATGGAGTTCATCGGGGTCGACCCGCGACGCATGACCTTCAGCTGGGTCTCGGCGAGCGAGGGCGCCAAGTGGCGCGACGTGGTGAACGAAGCCGTGACCAACGTGCGGGCGCTGGGGCCGTTCGAGGCGTACCGCGCGCTGGCGCCGGAGGATGCCGGCGTGGCTGCGCCGGCCGGCTCGAGCGCCGAAATCGAGGCCTCATGAACGAGCTGCGCGAGATCGCCCGCACGCTCCTCACCGACGGCACGGTGCGCGTGATCATCGGCTGGGAGGACGCGCGCCGCGGCGCGCGGCCGGTCTTCATCACCGACCCGGCCGACACCGGCAGGCTCATCTTCGACACGCGTTGCGTGCACAACCTCGTCACCTATCTGAACCCGCGCCGCGACAACGTCGCCGAGCTCGGCAAGATCGGCCTCGTGGTCAAGGGCTGCGACGCCAAGGCGGTCGCGGGCCTGCTGCGCGAAGCGCAGCTCACCCGCGACGACGTCGTGCTCATCGGCGTGCGTTGCGGCGGCGTGCTGGAGGAAGCGGAGCTTCCCGAGGCCGCGCCGCTGAGCCCCGAGAACGTCGCCCCGCGCTGCTACGGGTGCGACAACCGCGAGCCGGACCTCGTCGACCACCTGCTCGGCGAGTCGCAGCCCGAGCCCCCGCGGCCGGCCATGACCATCGACGAGCGCGTCGCGGCGCTCGATGCACAGCCGCTCGAGGAGCGCTGGGCCTTCTGGACCGAGCAGTTCTCCAAGTGCGTGCGCTGCTACGCCTGCCGCCAGGT
>DAIMIM010000622.1:0-1640 GCA_036722755.1 Caldimonas sp.
CGTCGCGGATCGCCTGCGCCGCGAGCATCACCGCCTTCAGGCCGGAGCCGCAGACCGCATTGATCGTCAGCCCCGGAACGCTTTGCGGCAGGCCGCTCCTGATGACCGACTGGCGCGCCGGGTTCTGGCCCGAGCCGCCGGTCAGCACCTGGCCGAGGATGACCTCGCCGATCTGGTCGCCGGTGAGCCTGGCGCGCTCGAGCAGGCTGAGGATGACGGCGGCGCCGAGCTCGGGGGCCGGCGTCTTGGCCAGCGAGCCGCCGAATTTGCCGACGGCGGTGCGGGCGGCGGCGACGATGACGATGTCGTTCATGGATGTCTCCAATCGATGCAAATGGGGTGAGGCCCTTCGGGCCGATGAAATCGAACCGTGGCCGTCAGGCCTTTTGCTTTCGCGAAAGGCGGCCTCGCCGCGACGCGACGACCGGCTTCGCCGGCTGACTGCGTCATGCCGCCTTTTCCTTGGCGTAGCGACCGGGCGCGGGCTCGATCGGCTTCCACTTTCGGTTGCCCGCCACCTTCGGCGCGGCGATCTGCTTGCCGGCGAGGGGCTTGAGCCAGGCCGCCCAGTCGGTCCACCAGCTGCCGGCGTGCTCTTCGGCGCTGTCGAGCCAGGCCTCGGCCGATGCAGGCAAGGCGGCGCTCCTGCCGATCCAGTGGCTGCGCTTTTTCTTCAAGGGCGGGTTGATCACGCCGGCGATGTGGCCCGAGGCGCCGAGGACGAAGCGGCGCTTGCCCTTCAGCACGGCCGTGTTCCGGTAGGCGCCCATCCACGGCACGATGTGATCGTCGCGCGAGGCGTAGATGTAGGCAGGCGCCACGATGCCGCCGAGATCGAGCTTCTCGCCGCAGACCGTCAGCGCGCCCTTGGTCTTGAGCTTGTTCTCGAGGTAGGTGTTGCGCAGGTACCAGCAATACATCGGCCCGGGCAGGTTGGTGCCGTCGCTGTTCCAGTAGAGCAGATCGAAGGGCGGCGGCGTTTCGCCTTTCAGGTAGTTGCCGACGACGTAGTTCCAGACCAGGTCGTTGGGGCGCAGGAAGCTGAAGGTCGTGGCCAGCTCCTGGCCTTTCAGCAGGCTGCCGCCGCCCGCGCTTTCGGCGCCGATCGTCATCTCGCGCATGCGCACCATCTGCTCGTCGATGAAGAGGTCGAGCACGCCGGTGTCGGCGAAATCGAGGAAGGTGGTGAGCAGCGTCATGCTCGCGGCCGGCTCCTCGCCGCGCGCCGCCAGCACGGCCAGTGCCGTTGCGAGGATGGTGCCGCCGATGCAGAAGCCGAGCGTGTTGATCTGCGCCGCGCCGGTGATCTCCTGCACCAGGGCGATGGCGCGGATCGCCGCATGCTCGATGTAATCGTCCCAGGTGCGCTGGGCAATCGCCTCGCCGGCGTTCTTCCAGCTGATGACGAAGACGCGGTGGCCTTCGGCGACGGCATAGCGGATCAGCGAGTTCTCCGGCTGCAGGTCGAGGATGTAGAACTTGTTGATGCAGGGCGGCACGAACAGGATCGGCCGCTCGAACACCCTGGCGGTGAGCGGCTTGTAGTCGAGCAGCTGGAAGAACTCGTTCTCGAAGACCACCGAGCCTTCGCTCGTCGCCACGTTGCGCCCGACCTCGAAGGCGCTCTCGTCGGTCTGCGA
>DAIMIM010000623.1:0-1635 GCA_036722755.1 Caldimonas sp.
TCCTCGGCTATGTGACGACGAAGAAGGCCGGAACGACGTTCGCGATGATCACGCTCGGCCTCGGCGAGCTCGTCGCGGCGATGGTGCTGATGGTCCCGGAGTTCTTCGGCGGCGAAGGCGGCATCTCGGCCAATCGCACCGCGGGCAAGGCGTTTCTCGGCATCACGTACGGGCCGCAGGTGCAGGTGTACTACCTGATCGCGATCTACGCCTTCGCCTGCACCGTGGCGATGTTCGCCTTCACGCGCACGCCGCTCGGCCGCATGCTGAACGCCGTGCGCGACAACCCGGAGCGCGTCGAGTTCATCGGCTACAGCACGCAGCGGGTGCGCTATTTCTCGTTTGTGATCGCCGGTTTCTTCGCCGGCGTCGCGGGCGGCATGTATGCGCTCAACTTCGAGATCGCGACCGCAGAGGTCGTCGGCACGGCCCGCTCGGGCGCCTATCTGCTGTTCACGTTTCTGGGCGGTGCGACATTTTTCTTCGGCCCGATCATCGGCGCCGTCCTCATGGTCGTCGGCTTCGCGCTGTTCTCCGAGGTGACGAAGGCTTGGCAGCTCTACCTCGGCCTGATCTTCCTGTTCATGGTGATGTATGCGCCAGGCGGCATCGCCAGTCTGATCATGATGAACCTGCGCGTCGCCGCGCACCGCAAGCTGCACCGCCTCTGGGGTTGGTATGCGCTGCTTGCGGCGACAGCGCTTCTCATGCTGGCCGGCGCCGCCGCGCTGATCGAGATGGTGTATGGACTCCAATTCGGATCGGCTGGCGACACGGCCGTGCGCTACCTCGGCCTAACGCTCGACACGGCAAGAGCGTCGTCCTGGATCGGCGCGCTCGCCCTCACGGTCGCCGGCTCGGCGGCCTTCGAAGTCGTGCGCCGCCGCTTCGCGCGAAGCTGGGGCCGGATCCAGAGCGAAATCGAAGCCACGATGACGTTCAAGGAGCCGACATGAGCGGCGCGGTGCCTGCGATCGAGCTGAAGGGCCTGTGCAAATCGTTCGGCAAGACCGAGATCATTCGCGGCTGCGACCTCGCTGTCGCGCCGGGCGAGCGCATCGGCATCATCGGCCCGAACGGCGCCGGCAAGTCGACTCTCTTCAATCTCATCAGCGGCCGCTTCGGCCCGACCAGTGGCGAGATCCTGCTCAACGGCAAGCGCATCGACGGCATGCTGCCGTACGAGATCAACCGTCTCGGCCTGGCCCGGAGCTTTCAGATCACCAACATCTTCGGGCGCCTCTCGGTCTTCGAGAACCTGCGCTGCGGCCTGCTCTGGTCGATGGGCTACCGCTACGCGTTCTGGAAGTTCCTGGCCGATCTGCGCGATGCCAACGAGCGCGCCGCGCAGCTGCTCGAGATGATCCATCTGGAAAGGAAGCGCGACACGCTGGCGATGAATCTCACCTACGCCGAGCAGCGGGCGCTCGAGATCGGCATCACCATCGCCGGCGGCGCCGAGGTCGTGCTGCTCGACGAGCCGACGGCCGGCATGAGCAAGAGCGAGACGGCGCGCTTCATCGAGCTGATCCGCGAGGTGACGGTCGGCAAGACGCTGCTCACCGTCGAGCACGATATGGGCGTCGTCTTCGGTCTCGCCGACAAGATCGCCGTGCTGGTCTACGGCGAGGTCAT
>DAIMIM010000624.1:0-1631 GCA_036722755.1 Caldimonas sp.
GGCGGCGACGCCGCTCTCGGCGACGATCTTGAACAGGCCGATGTCGCCGGTGCGCTCGACGTGCGTGCCGCCGCAGAGCTCGCGGCTCGATCCGATGTCGAGGACCCGCACCTCGTCGCCGTACTTCTCGCCGAACAGCATCATCGCGCCGAGCGTCTGCGCCTCGGCGATCGGCATGACGCGGACATGGGTCGGGTGGTTCTCCAGGATCTCGGCATTGACCAGCGCTTCGACCCGGCGGATCTGCGCATCGGTCAGCGGCGCGTTGTGCGCGAAGTCGAAGCGCGTGCGCTCGGCGTTGACGAGCGAGCCCTTTTGCTGGACGTGCTCGCCGAGCACCTCGCGCAGGGCCTTGTGCATCAGGTGCGTCGCGCTGTGGTTGCGCACGGTCCTGGCGCGGCGCTCGGCATCGACCTTCGCGTTCAGCACGTCGCCGACCCTGATCTCGCCCTCGACGACGCGGCCTTCGTGGCCGAACACCATCTGCTGGATCTTCATCGTGTCTTCGACCAGCATCCGCGAGGTCGCATTGCGCAGCTCGCCCGTGTCGCCGACCTGGCCACCCGACTCGGCGTAGAACGGCGTGTGGTCGAGCACGACCACGGCATCGTCGCCGGCTGCCGCCGAGCCGGCAGCGCTGCCGTCGACGTAGATCGCGACGACCATCGCGGTGTCGTGCGTGAGCTGGTCGTAGCCGTGGAAGGACGTCGCGGCGCCGACGTAGTCGAGACCTTGCGCGACCTTGAACTTGCCCGCGGCGCGGGCCTGGTCGCGCTGCTTGGCCATCGCGACGTCGAAGCCGGTCGTGTCGACGGCGACGCCGCGTTCGCGGCAGACATCGGCGGTGAGATCGAGCGGAAAGCCATAGGTGTCGTGCAGCTTGAACGCAACCTCGCCCGCGAGGACGCGCTCGCCCGACGTCGGCAAGGCGGCGATCGCCGCGTCGAGGATGTCCATGCCGTTGGCGATCGTCTGGAAGAAGCGCTCTTCCTCCTGGCGCAGCACGTCGGTCGCGCGCTGCCGGTCGCGGCGCAGCTCCGGATAGGCGTCGCCCATCTCGGCTGCCAGGCCGGCGACCAGCTTGTGGAAGAAGGGCCTGCGCGCGCCGAGCTTGTAGCCATGGCGGATCGCCCGCCGCGTGATCCGGCGCAGCACGTAGCCACGCCCTTCGTTGCCCGGGATGACGCCGTCGACGACCGTGAAGGTGCAGGCCCGGATGTGGTCGGCGATGACCTTGAGCGAGGGCGACTCCTGGTCGCAATCGCCGGCACCGGCCGCATCGACCACCCGCTTGGCCGCTGCGAGCAGCGTCACGAACAGGTCGATCTCGTAGTTCGAATGCACGTGCTGCAGTACCGCCGTGAGCCGCTCGAGGCCCATGCCCGTGTCGACGCTCGGCTTCGGCAGCGGGTGCATCACGTAGGCGCCGCTCTTGTCGTCGACCTGACGGTTGAACTGCATGAAGACGTTGTTCCAGATCTCGATATAGCGATCGCCGTCTTCGTCGGGCGAGCCGGGCGGCCCGCCGGGAATCTCGGGCCCGTGGTCGTAGAAGATCTCGCTGCACGGGCCGCATGGGCCGGTGTCGCCCATCATCCAGAAGTTGTCGGACGCGTAGCGCGCGCCTTTGT
>DAIMIM010000625.1:0-1626 GCA_036722755.1 Caldimonas sp.
GGCGAGGTTGAGGACGCAAGCCAGCCCGAGCCCCCTCAGGGTCAGTGAGCCCGCATGTGAGCGGCGGATTCAAGCGGTCGTCGCAACACCTTGACGGGAGTTGCGATGAACATTCGAAAACGGCGCTCGGATCGTTCTGGGCGGGTGCGCTTGTTCTCACCAGGTCGACCGCCGGTGGCAGGGCGACAGGAGCGGCGGCGATTCTGGGCAGCGATTGCGGCAGGCACGGCGAGTGAAGATGCTGCGGTCGGTGTCGGTGTCCCGCAGGCGGTAGGAACACGATGGTTCAGGAAGGCAGGGGGCATGCCGCCATCGATGTTTGGGCTATCGGCGAAGCCGCTCTCTGGTCGGTATCTCTCTTTTGCGGAGCGGGAGGAGATCGCGCTCCTTCGCGTTCAGGGCTACTCCATGCAGGAGGTCGCTCGCCGGCTTGGGCGAGTGGCATCGACAATCTCCCGAGAGCTGCGGCGCAACGCCGCCACCCGAAGCGGCGGCCTCGAGTATCGTGCGACGACAGCGCAATGGCACGCCGAGCGCGCTGCTCGCCGCCCAAAGCAGGCGAAGCTTGCGCGCAACGCGGCGTTAAGAACCTATGTCGAGGAACGGTTGGCTGGCGTCGTCGTGGCTCCGAGCGGGGCTCCTGTTCCCGGCCCGGTCGTGTCCTGGAAAAGCCGTCGGCACGGACCACGGAAGGACCGGCGATGGGCAAACGCCTGGAGCCCGGAGCAGATTGCCCGTCGCCTGCCGGTGGACTTCCCGGACGACGCGACCATGCGCATCAGCCATGAAGCCATCTATCAAGCGCTGTTCGTTCAAGGTCGAGGCGCGTTGCGCCGCGAACTGACGGCCTGCCTGCGCACCGGGCGCGTGTTGCGGATGCCGAGGGCGCGCACGCGCGGGCGAGGCAAGACCTTCATCTCTCCCGAGATCATGATCAGCCAACGTCCGGCGGAGGCAGCCGATCGCGCCGTGCCGGGCCACTGGGAAGGAGACCTTATCCTGGGTCTTGGGAGTTCGGCGATCGGCACCTTGGTGGAACGCACAACGCGCTTCACTCTGCTGCTATACCTGCCGCGCATGGCGGGCCATGGCCACGAGGCTCGCGTGAAGAACGGGCCCGCACTCGCCGGTCATGGCGCCGAGGCGGTATGTGACGCCATCACGCGCACGATCGTCACGTTGCCCGAGCAGCTGCGCCGGTCGCTGACTTGGGATCAAGGAGCTGAGATGGCCCAGCACGCGCGCCTCAAGATCGAGGCGGGCGTGCGAGTCTATTTCTGCGATCCTCACAGCCCATGGCAACGGGGCACCAACGAGAACACTAACGGACTGCTGCGCCAGTACTTCCCCAAAGGGACCGATCTCAGCATGCACAGCGCCAACGAGATTGCAGCCGTGGCCACCGCCCTCAACTCGCGGCCCCGAAAGACGCTTGATTGGAAGACACCCGCAGAGGCGCTTGACCGGTTTCTCTTATCAGTCGACAAAGATCGTGTTGCGACGACCGCTTGAATCCGCCCAATATCTGTCGATTAAATACACGGAGCGCCTGAAAGAGGCCGGCGTCGAGCTGTCGGTCGGCAGCGTCGGTGACAGCTATGACAACGCCCTCGCGGAAACGATCAA
>DAIMIM010000626.1:0-1626 GCA_036722755.1 Caldimonas sp.
ACCTCGGCAAGGAGGCGATCATGAATCTCCTCTATTTCCGCTTCGCCAATTCCTTTCTCGAGCCGATCTGGAATCGACACTACGTGGCGAGTGTGCAGATCACGCTGGCCGAAAACTTCGGCATCGGCCAGCGCGGCAGCTTCTACGAAAGCGCCGGCGCTTTGCGCGATGTGGTCGAGAACCACCTGTTCCAGATCGTCGCCCTGCTGGCGATGGAGCCGCCCGCATATCAGGGCTTCACCGCCGTGCATAGCGAAAAGGCCGGCGTCTTTCACGCCATGCGTCCGCTGACGGCCGACGACGTCGTCCGCGGCCAATACGACGGCTATCGCAAGGAAAAGGATGTCGCGGCCGACTCCGACGTCGAGACCTTCTGCGCCTTGCGCCTGTTCATCGACTCGTGGCGCTGGTCGGGTGTGCCCTGGTACCTGCGTTCGGGCAAGCTGTTGCCGGCGACCGCTGCCGAAGTGCTGGTGCAGCTGCGACCGCCGCCGCAGAAGCTCTTCGACGACGCGTTCCCGCAAGACGGCCGCGCCAACTACGTGCGCTTCAAGCTGCAACCGGTCTCGGCTGTGGCGCTCGCCGCGCGCGTCAAGCGGCCAGGCAAAGGTTTCGTCGGCGATCAGCGCGAGCTCTATCTGTGCGAAGACGTGCAGGGCGGCGAGACGACGTACGAGCGCCTGCTCGGCGACGCGATGGTCGGCGACGGCTCGCTCTTCACCGGCCAGGATGCCGTCGAGGCAGCCTGGGCCGTGGTCGATCCGGTGCTCGTCGACCATGCGCCGTGCCTGCCGTATGCGCCGGGCAGCTGGGGGCCGACGGCTGCCGACGCACTGATCGCCGGCGACGGAGGTTGGCACAACCCGGTACCGGAACGGGGTCCCGCGCCGTGCGCTTCGTGACCGGCAGCGAGGCATGACCGCCGAGCTCGTCTTCCTGCTCAATGTCGACAACACGCACGACCCGGCGAACATCGCCCGCTACCCGCTGCCGACCTCAGCGTCGAGCGCATCGGCGATCTGCTGGGGCTCGATCTCGCGCCGTGGCTGGCCCCCAAGACACAGGAGAAACCATGAATGCCAACACCCAAGCACTGCACGACCTCGGGCAAAGCCTGTGGATCGACAACATCACGCGCGACATGCTCGCCGACGGGACGATGGCAGGAGAAGCATCATGACTGCAACGAAGAAAGCTGCGTTCGAGACGATTCCAGTGGGTACGAAAGTGACCTGGCACTATCGCAGCGCCATCGGTCACGGCACGGTAAAGGGTGTCCAAGAGAAAGGAACCAACGCCGACAACACCATGTACTCGATTGCACAGCACGACCATCACCCGGGCGAGCCAGCGATCGTTGTCCACTCCGGAAAGGCGTTGACGCGAAGCGAGTAGGTGCGCGCCGTTCCAGCGGAGTCGCACGCCCGCTCGATCCAGCGCGGCTCTACTTGCGAGCCGTCCAGATCCTTCGTGCTGCGCAACATGGTGATCTCCTCGGGCACTCATCAGATCGGCACCCGATAGCCGTAGAACTCGTGATCCTCGTTGTAGCCGCCCTCGCCCGCGCCGAGATCGGCATAGTCGTGCACGAGCTCGATCGCCGCGATCCACTTGACCATCTTGAAG
>DAIMIM010000627.1:0-1612 GCA_036722755.1 Caldimonas sp.
CTGATGCGCCTGAAGCAGGGCATCGCCATCGCCGGCACGCACGGCAAGACGACGACGACCTCGCTCGTCACCAGCGTGCTCGCCGAGGCCGGCGTCGACCCGACCTTCGTCATCGGCGGCCGGCTCAACGCCGCGGGCACGCACTCGCGGCTCGGCGCCGGCGACTACATCGTCGTCGAGGCCGACGAGTCGGACGCGTCGTTCCTCAACCTGCTGCCGGTGATGGCGGTCGTCACCAACATCGACGCCGACCACATGGAGACCTACGGCCACGACTTCGCCAAGCTGAAGCAGGCCTTCGTCGAGTTCATCCACAAGATGCCGTTCTACGGCGCCGCCATCCTCTGCGCCGACGATCCGGGCGTGCGCTCGATCATGGCGATGGTGTCGCGGCCGATCGTCACCTACGGCTTCGGCGCCGACGCGATGATCCGCGCCGTCGACGTCGTCGCCGATGCCGGAACGATGCGCTTCACGGTGCAGCGCAGGAACGGCGTGCGCATGCCCGACCTGGCGGTGACGCTGAACCTGCCGGGCGACCACAACGTGCTCAACGCGCTCGCCTCGATCGCCGTCGCCGCCGAGCTCGAGCTGGCCGACGCGGCGGTCGTCAAGGGCCTGGCCGAGTTCGGCGGCGTCGGCCGACGCTTCCAGAGCTACGGCGAACACGCGGCGCGGGACGGCGCAGGCAGCTTCTTGCTGATCGACGACTACGGCCACCACCCGGTCGAGATGGCGGCGACGCTGGCGGCGGCGCGCGGTGCCTTTCCCGGCCGCCGCATCGTCCTCGCCTTCCAGCCGCACCGCTTCACGCGAACGCGCGATTGCTTCGAGGATTTCGTGAAGGTCATCGGCAGCGCCGACGCGGTGCTGCTCGCCGACGTGTACGCCGCCGGCGAGGCGCCGATCGTCGCCGCCGACGGCCGCTCGCTGGCGCGCGCGCTGCGCGTCGCCGGCAAGGTCGATCCGGTCTTCGTCGACGAGATCGGCGCGATGGCCGCGACCATCCTCGAGCAGGCCAGGGCCGGCGACGTCGTCATCGTCATGGGCGCCGGCTCGATCGGCAACGTCCCGGCGCAGGTCGTCGAGATGCTGGGGACGAGCGCATGAGCCCGCCGGGCCGCCCCAAGGGCGAATACCGGAGTGCGAAGCACGAAGGTAGTCCAGTGAACGCGCCGGTCGACGTCGCCTCGCTCGGAAAAGTCGCGGTGTTGATGGGCGGCACCTCGGCCGAGCGCGAGATTTCGCTGATGTCGGGCACCGGCGTGCTCGCCGCGCTGCGCGCGCAAGGCGTCGACGCGCATGCCTTCGATCCGGCCGAGCGCGAGCTGGTCGAGCTCAAGCACGAGGGCTATGCGCGCTGCTTCGTCGCGCTGCACGGCCGGCACGGCGAGGATGGCAGCGTCCAGGGCGCGCTCGAGCTGCTCGGCATCGCGTACACCGGCTCCGGCGTGCTGGCGTCGGCGATCGCCATGGACAAGGTGATGACCAAGCGGGTCTGGATCGCCGAGGGCCTGGCGACGCCGCGCTTCGTGCGCCTGGCCGCCGATCAGCAGGCGCGCGAGCAGATGCGCGCCGTGCCCGACGTGCTCGGCCTGCCGCTCATCGTCAA
>DAIMIM010000628.1:0-1606 GCA_036722755.1 Caldimonas sp.
GGCGTTGTCGCGCTCGCGCAGGCTGCCTCCTTCCTTGCGCATCATCGAGAGCGAGCCGATGCCGCGGCCCTCCCACATGAGCGGCGCGACCACCATCGAGCTGCCGAGCCTCGAGGCAGCCTGCACTCCGGGCTGCGCGGTGTCGGCGCCGATGTGCTCTTGCCGGATCTCCACCAGCCGGCCGCCGGCGATGGCCCGCTCGGTGAGCGTGCCGGCCAGGGGCCGCGGAAACGCGGCCTTCATGTCGGCCTCGAGCCTGGCGGCTTCGCTCGCGCCCAGCTCGGCCCGCGCCGTTGCGGTGAGGCGATAGACGGGAAGGCTGACGCGCTGACCGTCCTCGACGATCCCCAACGCGAACGCCTGCGCCTCGAACAGCCGCTCGCAGCATTCGACGATCTTCTCGAACACCGGCTGCGCGTCCGCCATCGAACCGCTGACCACCTGGAGCACCTCGGCAGTGGCCGTCTGCCGTTCGAGCGCGGCCTTGGTTTCGTTGAACAGGCGCACGTTCTCGATCGCGATCACGGCCTGGTCGGCGAAGGTTTGCACCAGGGCGATCTCGGCCGGCGCGAACTCGCGCACCTCGTCGCGGAGCAGCGAAATCACGCCGATCGCCTCGCCTTCGCGCAGCAGCGGCACGTTCAGCGCGGTGCGAAAGCCGATGGCCGCCTGGATCTCGCGCACGTCCGGGTAGTCGGTGTCGAGTAGCGGCAGCACATCGGCGACGTGAATGGTGCGCTTGTCGAGCATCGCGCGGCCGGCGATCGAGCTGCGCCGCACGCTCAGCACGTCGGTCTGCGAGCGGGCGTAGCGCGGACCATAGTCCGTCATCGCGTGCAGACGGCCGTCGCGCAGCAGCCAGATGCGCGCACCGTCGGCCCGGCACAGTACGCCGGCACGCTGGGCCACCGCTTCGAGCACCGGCTGCACATCGGTCGGCGACTCGCTGATGACGCGCAGCACCTCGCTCGTTGCGGTCTGGCGCTGCAGCGCTTCCTGCGTCTCGTTGAAGAGCCGCGCGTTCTGCAGCGCCACGCCGACGTTGGCAGCGATGGTCTCGAGCAGGCGCTGGTCGCCTTTGTCGTAGGCACCTTCGCGCTCGGCGTTCTGCACGCTGATCACGCCCTGGCTGGTGCCTTCGACGACGATCGGCACACCCAGGTACGAGCGCGCCTGGCGGCCAACGATCGAGGCTCCGAGCTCCTGGCTGCGCCGGTCGATGTCGGAGTTGAGGATCAGCGCGCGACCGGTCTCGATGATCTTGCTCGTGAGCCCCTCGCCATACATGATCGATGCGTTTTCCTCGCCGTGGCGGTAGGGGAAATCGATCATGCCGGTGCCGCGGTCGAGCAGGGCCACGTAGGCCATGTCGGCCTTGAACACCATGCGCACCTGCTCGCCCACCAGCTCGATCAGCGAATCGAGGTCGAGCTTGCCAGAGAGGCGTTGCGAGACGCGGTTGACGGTGTCGAGCTCGGCGGCGCGCTGCTGCGTCTCGGCGAACAGGCGCGCGCTCTGCAAGGCCACGCCCATGGCCGAGGCCACCGTCTGCAGCAGGCGGACGTCGGATTCGGCGAAGGCGTGCTGCCGCTCGAAGCTCTCGATC
>DAIMIM010000629.1:0-1604 GCA_036722755.1 Caldimonas sp.
GCGCAGATCGGCGACGACACGCTGCAGCGCAAGTCGCGCGGCACGGTCGTTCCCGAGACCTTTACTCACGGCACCAGCGCCCAGCGCGTCAACTGGTTCAAGCGCGGTCTCGAGAGCGGCGACATCGGCCGCTGCAACACCTTCGAGAGTCGCGATCTCTAGAGCCGGCCTCGCGCCGGTACGGGCTGTTCCGTCACGCTCGGAAGCGCTGGCGGGGTTTCGCCGACGCGGCATTGCGTCACGGCGCGCCGGGTCAAGCGGCGCCGGCTTGCACCGATACTTCGTCTGCCATGGTGCCGGTGAATTCGCTGGAGTTGCGTGCGGGCGACGAGCCTCGGCCGCTGCATGAGCGGGTGAACGCGCCGGCGCTGGACCTTCGCGGGCGCCGCAAGGAGCGCCTGCGCATGCTGCCCATGGTGGCCGCGAGCTACGTCGTCGACACCGGCCTTCTCTGCGCCTACGCGGCCACGGGGTCGATTCCGTGGCTGCTGCCTGCCGCCTATCTGGCCAGCGGCCTGTTGTTGTGCGCCGCGTTCCACCTCGTGCTGGGAAGCGCCTGGCCCGAGCGCCTGCGCGATCACCACCTCGTCATGGAGCAGATGGTCGCGCACTCGGCGCTGCAGATGGTGTTCCTGGTCTGGGCTCCTGGGGTCGGCGTGCCGCTGATGATGCTCTGCTTCGTCATCTTCGCCTTCGGCGCGTTGCGCATGAAGTTCCGCACCGTCGTCTTCGGCTCGACGGCGTTGGCCATGGCGATGGGATTGCTCGTGGCCTTCCTCGTCGACGGCGTCGATCTGCCGTTCTCGACGCCGGCCGAACGCGCCATCAGCGGCCTCTGGTTCGCCGTCATCCTGTCGCAGCTGGCCTTCCTCGGCCAGCATGGCGCGCACCTGCGGGCGATGCTCAACGAGCAGCGCGCCAATCTCACCGTCGCGCTCGCCGACGTCGAACGCCTGGCCAGCCGCGACGAGCTGACCGGCGCGATGAACCGGCGGGCGATCGTCGCGCTCGTCGGCGAAGAGCGGGAGCGCATGAAACGGACCGCTGCACCGTTCGCTGTCGCACTCTTCGACATCGATCTGTTCAAGCGCGTCAACGACGAGCATGGCCACCTGATCGGCGACGAGGTGCTGCGGCGCTTCTGCGTCGCCGCGTCGGAGGCGATCCGGACCACCGATCGGCTCGGCCGCTTCGGCGGCGAGGAGTTTCTGGTCCTGATGCCCGCAACCGATCGGCCCGAGGCCGCGCTCGCCGCCGCCGAGCGCGTGCGCGACGCGGTGGCCCGGGTCGACTGGGCCGCCGTCGATACCGGTCTCGAGGTGACGGTATCCGCCGGTGTCAGCGTCTCCGCCGCCGACGACACCCTCGAGTCGCTGCTCGGCCGTGCCGACACCGCGCTCTACGCGGCCAAGCATGGCGGCCGAAATCGCGTTCGATCGGCCTGAGCGCCGGGTTCGGGTCGTTGCCGAACCGCAAAACCCATCGAACTCGCTGTGCCGTCGCGTGGCTGCCGAGGGCGTCGGGCGACCGGCTCCGTTCATGTCCTCCACTGCCGGCCTGGCGGCCGACAGCTCCCCCTTTACTTCACTGCGCCGGTCACCCGA
>DAIMIM010000630.1:0-1601 GCA_036722755.1 Caldimonas sp.
TCGGCTGGCCGCGCCTGAACTACATCGTCTCGACCAAGTTCTTCTGGGGGCTCGAGCGCGACGGCGATGCCGCCAACCGCAAGGACACGCTGAACCGCAAGTACCTGATGCAGGCGATCGACGGCTCGCTGCAGCGGCTCGGCCTGGACTTCGTCGACCTCGTCTATTGCCACCGGCCCGATCCGCAGACGCCGATCGAGGAGACCGTGTGGGCGATGAGCGACATCATCGCCAGCGGCAAGGCGCTCTACTGGGGAACGAGCGAGTGGTCGGCCGCCGAGATCAGGCAGGCCTGGGACATCGCCGACAAGCACCATCTGCGCAAGCCCGTGATGGAGCAGCCGCAATATCACCTCTTCCATCGCCAGCGCGTCGAAAAGGAATACGCGCCTCTCTACGACGGCATCGGCCTCGGCCTCACGACCTGGAGCCCGCTCGCCAGCGGCCTGCTCACCGGCAAGTACAGGAACGGTGTGCCGGCGGGCAGCCGCGGCGCCCTCGAGAACATGGGCTTCCTGACCAAAGGCCTCACCGACCCGGAGCGCAATGCCGCCGTCGCCAAGCTCGAGCCCATCGCCAAGGAGCTCGGGGCGACGCTCGCGCAGCTGGCGATCGCCTGGGCAGCGAAGAACCCGCACGTTTCGACTGTCATCACCGGCGCGTCGAACATCGAGCAGCTGAAGTCGAACCTCGGCGCGCTCGCGGTCCTGCCCAAGCTCACGCCCGAGGTGATGAAGCGCATCGACGCGGTCACCGCGTCACTGGCCGAGTAGATTGAGCTCGGCGAGCTGCTCCGGCGTGCCGACGTTGGCCCAACGCCCGCGGTAGATCTCCGCGGCGATGCGCCGCTCGCGCATGCCGGCGTAGAGCAGGGGGGCCAGCGGCGCGTGTGCCCCTGTCGCGATGCCGGCGAACATCTCGGCGCGCAGCAGCGCGATGTTGGAGTAGGTCCAGCGTTGCCCGTCGGGGCCGGTCGCGTCGGCCAGGCCGAGACCGTCGCTGCCCAGCCCGAAGTCGCCGCGCGGATGAAACGCCGGGTTGGGCACCAGCCACAGCCGGCCGAGCCGGCCGCTCGCTGCGAACTCGGCCGCGGCGCTCGCGCTGAAGCGGAAGTCCGGCGCGAAGATGTCGGCCGAGACGACCCAGAACGCATCGCCCAGCAGCGGCAGCGCCTTGGCGATGCCGCCCGCGGTCTCGAGCGCGCCGCCATGGTCGCGCCCTTCCATCGAATACGTGATGGCGAGGCCGAAGCGCGAGCCGTCGCCGAGCGCCTCGACGATCCGCTCCTCGAGCCAGGCGGTGTTGACGACGACCTCGCGCACGCCGCCGGCGGCGAGCGCCCGGAGATGCCACTCGATCAGCGGCTTGCCGTGCACGACGAGCAGCGGCTTCGGGGTGGCGTCGGAGAGCGGGCGCATCCGGGTGCCGCGCCCGGCGGCGAGGACGATCGCCTTCATCCGCGATTCATCCGCGCTGCTGCGCATGGCGCTCGATGCGTGCCGGCGCGAAGGCAACGACCAGCGCCTCCATCAGTGCATGCGCGCGCGCCGAGTTGTCGGCGCCGAGGTTGCAGACGTAGACGTCGAGCGTCGCCGCCTCGA
>DAIMIM010000631.1:0-1600 GCA_036722755.1 Caldimonas sp.
GGCCTGTGCATCACCAAGCTCGACGTGCTCGACGGGCTCGCCGAGATCAAGGTCTGCGTCGGCTACGAGCTGCAAGGGCTGCGGATCGACATTCTTCCGCTCGATGCCGATGACATCGTCGCCTGCGTCCCCATCTACGAGGTCTTCCCCGGCTGGAGCGAGAGCACCTTCGGCGTCACGCAGTGGAATGCGCTGCCGCTCAATGCCCGGCGCTATCTCGAACGCGTGTCGACGTTCATCGGCGCACCGATCGACATGGTGTCGACCGGGCCCGATCGCGACCACACGATCCTGCTGCGCCATCCCTACGACCCCGACTCCGCCGCGCCGCGCCGCCTCGCGGCCTGAGGCCACACGAACCAACGCAACGACGACGCATGCTCACCGACGACGGCAAACATCTCTACGTTTCCTGGGACGAATACCACATGCTGATCGAGCGCCTCGCGCTCAAGATCCATGCGTCGGGCTGGGAGTTCGATCAGATTCTTTGCCTGGCGCGCGGCGGCATGCGGCCGGGCGACGTGATCTCGCGGGTCTTCGACAAGCCGCTGGCGATCATGTCGACGAGCTCTTACCGCTCCGAGGCCGGCACGATCCAGGGCCGGCTCGACATGGCGAAGTACATCACCCTGCCGAAGGGCGAGCTCGCCGGCCGCGTGCTGCTGGTCGACGACCTGGCCGATTCCGGCATCACGCTGCGCGCCGTGGTCGACCGCCTGCGCGGCATGCCGTCCATCAGCGAGCTGCGTTCAGCCGTGCTCTGGACCAAGGGCGTGTCGACCTATCAACCCGACTATCACGTCGAGCTGCTGACCACGAGCCCGTGGATCCATCAGCCGTTCGAGGAGTACGACGACCTTCGCCCCGACGGGCTGGCGAAGAAGTTCGTCATCTGATGCCGCTTCGGCCTCGACACGTTCGCCGCGCGGCCAGCAAAAAGCCCGCCGAGGCGGGCTTCGTTTCCATCGCTGCCCGCCGAGGCGGGCAGCCGTCTTCATCGTTTTATTGGTGCCCAGGAAGGGACTCGAACCCCCACGGAGTTACCCGCTAGTACCTGAAACTAGTGCGTCTACCAATTCCGCCACCTGGGCATCTCAGGCAACCACGGACTTTATCATCAAAGCAATTCCATCCAAGACCCCCGCAACCGTCGGCGCCGAGCTGATGGCCGAAGTCGAGGGCATCGTTCAAGGGCACCGAGACGGACACGGTTTCGTCGTTCGCGAGGGCTCTCTTCCCGACCTCTATCTGTCGCCCCAGGAGATGCGCTCGGTCCTGCACCGCGATCGCGTCAAGGCGCGCGTCATCCGCTACGACAAGAAGGGCCGCCCGGAAGGCCGCGTGCTCGAGATCCTCGAGCGCAAGAAGGCGCCGATCATCGGCCGGCTGCTGCACGAGAGCGGCATCTGGCTCGTCGCTCCGGAAGACAAGCGCTACGGGCAGGACATCATCGTGCCGCGCAACGCGATCGCCGGCGCCACCGCCGGGCAGGTCGTGGCGATCGAGCTGACCGAGCCACCGTCGCTGCATTCGCAACCTCTCGGCCGCGTCACCGAAGTGCTCGGCGAGATCGACGATCCCGGAATGGAGATCGAGA
>DAIMIM010000632.1:0-1600 GCA_036722755.1 Caldimonas sp.
AGCTGCTCGACGACGACGGCAACGAGGTGCCGATGGGCACGCCCGGCGAGATCGCCATCCGCGGCCCGCAGGTGATGGCCGGCTACTGGCAGCGGCCCGACGAAACAGCCAAGGCGATGACAGCCGACGGCTACTTTCGTAGCGGCGACATCGGCGTGGTCGACGAGCGCGGCTACTTCAAGATCGTCGATCGCAAGAAGGACATGATCCTGGTCAGCGGCTTCAACGTCTATCCGAACGAGGTCGAAGACGTCGTCACGCAAATGCCGGGCATCCTCGAATGCGCGGCGGTCGGCGTGTTCGACGCCAAGTCCGGCGAGGCCGTCAAGCTCGTCATCGTCCGCAAGGACCCGGCCGTCACCGAGGCCATGGTGCGCGCCTATTGCGAGGCCAATCTCACCGGATACAAGCGGCCGAAGGTCGTCGAGTTCCGTGCCGATCTGCCAAAGTCTCCCGTCGGCAAGATCCTGCGGCGGGAATTGCGCGACAAAGCGTGAGATAGGGTCGAGATCCGAGGCTGATCTATCGTGCCGGTACTGATACATTTCGCCCTGTCGAAAGCGGCGCCCACGGGAGCGCCGGCATGACGGGAACGGGGCGATAACGGGTGATCTGGGTCAAGACCGACGCGGGACGCGCCGAAATGCAGACACGTGCGCTGATCAAGGATCGCGCACGCCGCAACCTTCTGTTGCTCATCGAT
The DNA here is from genome assembly GCA_036722755.1 of Caldimonas sp. Classification (GTDB taxonomy): domain Bacteria; phylum Pseudomonadota; class Gammaproteobacteria; order Burkholderiales; family Burkholderiaceae_C; genus Schlegelella_A. The sequence goes on from DAIMIM010000632.1 coordinate 704, forward strand.
GGCACGAAGTCGGAAGAGATGCTGCTCGGCAATCTCGCCGGCGTGAGCGCCGCCGATATTCAGGAGTTGCGCAAGCTCGACTTGATCGCGCCAGCCGCTGGCGCCGTGACGGTCGGCAACCCGGCCCGCGGCTCGGGTGCCGAAGCGGGCCGGCCGACCATTCCCCTGCCGCTCGCCGAGGCCGCGGCGCTCGACTACGGGCAGTTCACCGCTGCGCTCACCAAGCTGATCTCCGCCAACCTCGGGCTGCGCGGCTTCACGCTGACCCTGGCCGTCGAGAAGGCCGGAACGATCGAGGAGCTGCGCGACGTCGCGACGCGCACGATCGACCAGATCCGCGACCGCAAGGGCGAGGCCGTCGCCGCCGAGGCGCGCAAGACGCTCTACGGCGCCTGAGCGCAGCCCTGCGAGCCAGGCCTGGCTCCCTGATCGTGGCCGTGCTGCGGCGCACGCCGCCTCGATGGATCCATTGATGGCTGCGCGCATCTTCCTGGCGCAGCCTCTCGTGGCCGCCACGACCATCGCCTTGCCGAAGGCCCAGTCGCGCCACCTGCAGGTGCTGCGTCTGCAGCCGGGTGACGCGCTCGTTCTCTTCAATGACGAGGACGGCCTCGAATGGCCGGCAGACATCGTCCGCATCGACCGCCAGATGGTCGAGGTGCGGGTGGGCGTGGCCCGCGCCGTTGAGCGGGAGCTGTCCGTGCGCGTCACGCTCGCCTTCGGTGTGCCGGCCAACGAACGCATGGACGCGCTGGTGGAGAAGGCGACCGAGCTCGGCGTGTCGGTGATCCAGCCGCTCGTTTGCGAACGTTCGGTGGTTCGCCTCGCCGGCGATCGGGCCGAGGCGCGGCGCGTTCACTGGAGCGCGGTCGCCGCGTCGGCGAGCGAGCAATGCGG
>DAIMIM010000633.1:0-1599 GCA_036722755.1 Caldimonas sp.
CCGCTCCAGCGAAGCGCAGCGGCCTGCCCGGACGCGACTTTGCCGCACGGATGGTCGCAAAGGTAGTCGGGACTCGGCGGACACTGCCTTTACCCGAAGCAACTGGTGCCATGCTCCGCGGGCGGTGCGAGTCGCGATGGAGCAACTGACATGATCAAGGTCTTCCTCTGTGATGACCACGCCCTGATCCGGCGCGGCATCCGCGACACGCTCTCCGATGCGCCCGACATCGAGGTCGTTGGCGAGGCCGGTGACTACGGCGAGTTGCGCGCCCTGATGCGCGAAAAGACCGCCGACGTGCTGGTGCTCGACATCAACCTGCCCGGCCGCAGCGGCCTCGACGTGCTGCATGCGCTCAAGGACGAGCAGACGACGATGCGCGTGCTCGTCGTCTCGATGTACCCCGAGGACCAGTATGCGATCCGCGCGCTGCGCGCCGGCGCGTTCGGCTACGTCAACAAGGGCGGCGATCCGGCGCTCATCGTCAGCGCCGTGCGCACGGTAGCGCAGGGCCGCAAGTACGTGACGCCCGAGATCGCGCAGATGCTGGTCGAGAGCCTGACCTCGCCGACCTCGGAGAACGCGCACGACAAGTTGTCGGACCGCGAGATGCAGACGCTCGTCATGATCGCTTCCGGCAAGCGCCTCTCCGACATTGCCGAGGAGCTCATGCTGTCGCCGAAGACGGTGAGCGTCTACCGCGCGCGCGTGCTCGAAAAGCTCGGCCTCACGAACAACTCCGAGATGACGGTCTACGCGATCCGGAGCGGCCTGGTCGGCAACTGAGCTGCCGGCGCTTGCGCGTCAGGCGTTGCTGGTCGCGCGCACTTCCTCGATCAGGAGCTGTCCGGCGAGGACCTTTTCGATGCCGTCCTGGCGCAACGTGCGCATGCCTTCCTTCATCGCCGTGGCCTGCAGGGCCTCGGCGCGGGCGCCGTTCTGGATCATCCGGCGCATCTCGCGCGAGACGACCATCAACTCGTGGATGCCGGCACGGCCACGAAAGCCCGTGTGGTCGCATTTCTCGCAGCCCTGGCTCTTGGTGAACATCAGCCGGCCGTCGCGGACGTGGCGCTTGGTCCAGCCGGCGAGCACGTCGGCGCGCGTCACCGGCGGCTCGGCGCCGAACGCGTTCATATAGTCGCCCAGGAGCTCCTCGACCTCGTCGTGCGTGGCCGGGCGGCTTGTCTTGCAGGCCTCGCAGTTCTTGCGCACCAAGCGCTGTGCCAGCACGGCGAGCAGCGAGTCGGCGAAGTTGAAGGGGTCCATGCCCATGTCGAGCAGGCGCGTCACGGTCTCGGGCGCGCTGTTGGTGTGCAGCGTCGAGAGCACGAGGTGGCCGGTCAGCGATGCCTCGATCGCCATCTTCGCCGTCTCCTCGTCGCGGATCTCGCCGAGCATGATCACGTCCGGGTCGGCGCGCATGAAGGCGCGCAGCGCCTTGGCGAAGGTCCACTCGATCTTCGGGTTGATCTGTACCTGGCGCAGGCCGGGCTGGGTGATCTCGACCGGATCCTCGGCGGTCCAGATCTTGCGCTCCGGCACGTTGATGTGGCTGAGCGCCGAATGCAGCGTCGTCGTCTTGCCCGAGCCGGTCGG
>DAIMIM010000634.1:0-1579 GCA_036722755.1 Caldimonas sp.
CCATGATGGCCGTCAATTGCGGCCCCCCCCCCCCCGCCACGATGCGGGTGGTGCAGATCGAGCCCGGGCCGATGCCGACCTTGACCGCGTCGGCGCCGGCCTCGACCAGCGCCTGCGCCGCGGCGCCGGTGGCGATGTTGCCGCCGATGACATCGACGTCGGGAAAGTTGCGCTTGACCCAGCGCACCCGCTCGACCACGCCCTCGCTGTGGCCATGCGCGGTATCGACGACGATGACATCGACGCCGGCACGCACCAGCAGCTCGGCGCGCTCCTCGGTACCGTCGCCGACGCCGATCGCGGCGCCGACGCGGAGCTTGCCGTGCGCATCGCGCGCGGCGTTCGGAAAGCTCGTCTGCTTGGTGATGTCCTTGACGGTCATCAGGCCACGCAGCTCGAAGGCGTCGTTGACGACGATGACGCGCTCGAGCTTTTCCTTGTGCATGAGGGCCTTGCCCTCGGCGAGCGATGCGCCCTCGCGGACGGTGACGAGGTGCTCGCGCGTCGTCATGATGTCCTTGACCGGCGCATCGAGCCGCGTTTCGAAGCGCAGGTCGCGGTTGGTGACGATGCCGACGACCGTCTTGCCCTGCACGACCGGAAAGCCGGAGACGCCTCGCGCCCTGGACAGCTCGATCACCGCCCGCACCGTCATGTCGGGCGACACCGTGAAGGGATCGCGCAGCACGCCGGATTCGTAGCGCTTGACGCGCGACACTTCGGCGGCCTGCTGCTTGGCCGTCATGTTCTTGTGGACGATGCCGATGCCGCCTTCTTGCGCCAACGCGATCGCCAGGCGAGCTTCGGTCACGGTGTCCATCGCTGCCGAGACGAGCGGCAGGTTCAGGCGGATGTTTCGGGACAGGGAGGTGGCGAGGCTGGTGTCGCGCGGAAGAACGGTCGAGAACGCGGGAACCAGCAACACATCGTCGAAGGTCAGCGCTTTGCCCAGAAGGCGCATGAGGAATGCTCCAGACGCAAAAGCGAATTATACGGATGCAGGCACAAAGTATCGCTTTGGGACAGGCCGATACGGCCGCGTCCACCGGGCGCCGGTACACTGCCCGCCAGTTGAAACGAAGCGTCTTGAACATGGCTCGTCCCACCGCAGTTCGCAGCATCGTGATCGGCGCCGCCGCCGCTCTTGCCCTGCTCGCCTTGCCTGCCGAGGCGCAATGGAAGTGGCGCGACGCCGCTGGCCACGTTCAATACAGCGACCTGCCGCCGCCCAACAGCACGCCGGAAAAAGACATCCTCGCCCGTCCGTCGCAACGCAAGGCCACGCAGGCCACGGCCCTCCCGGCGTCGGCGGCCTCCACGGCGGCAGCGGCATCGAGCACGCTCGTGCCGCGCACCGTCGAGCCCGAGCTCGAGGCCAAGCGCAAGAAGGCCGAAGCCGATCAGGCCGCCAAGCTCAAGGCAGACGAGGACAAGATCGCCGCCGCGAGGGCCGACAACTGCACGCGCGCCAAAGGCCAGCTGAAGACGCTGGAAAGCGGCGTGCGGCTGGCCCGGACCAACGACAAGGGCGAGCGCGAGATCCTCGACGATGCGGCGCGCGACGCCGAGATGAAGCGCT
>DAIMIM010000635.1:0-1577 GCA_036722755.1 Caldimonas sp.
GGCGCCGAAGTTCATCCTGGGCGGCGGCAGCAACATCATCCTGACGCGCGACATGCCGCAGATCGTGCTCAAGGTCGAGGTCAGGGGCATGCGTGTGGTCGAGGAGCGGGCCGACGCCTGGATCGTCGAGGCCGGCGCGGGCGAGGGCTGGAACGATCTCGTCGGGTTCACGCTCGACGCCGGCTGCCCCGGGCTCGAGAACCTCGCGCTGATCCCGGGAACGGTGGGCGCCGGGCCGGTGCAAAACATCGGCGCGTACGGCGTCGAGCTGCAGGACCGGTTCGAATCGCTCGACGCCGTCGACCTGGTCACCGGCCGCAGCGTGATCATCAATGCCTCGATGTGCGCCTTCGGCTACCGGGACAGCGTCTTCAAGCATTCACTCGCCGGCCGCAGCCTCATCACGCGGGTTCGCTTTCGCCTGCCGCGCCCGTGGCAGCCGGTGCTCGGCTACCTCGAGCTGCAGAAGAAGATCGCCGAGACCGGCATCGACCGTCCGGATGCCCGCCAGGTCTTCAACTGGATCGTCGCGATCCGTCGCGCCAAGCTGCCCGATCCGGCGGCGATCGGCAATGCCGGCAGCTTCTTCAAGAACCCGATCGTCACGCCGGAGCAATGCCGCGACATCATCGGCCGCGACCCGGAGATCGTCCACTATCCGATGGCCGACGGCAGCGTCAAGCTGGCCGCGGCCTGGATGATCGACGCCTGCGGCTGGAAGGGAAAGTCGGTCGGTGATGCGGGCGTCTACGAGAAGCAGGCGCTGGTGCTCGTCAACCGCGGCGCCGCGATCGGCTCCGAGGTGATGACGCTGGCTCTGGCGATCCAGGAAAGCGTCTACGGGCGCTTCGGCATCCGCCTCGAGCTGGAGCCTGTCGTCGTGTAGTTCTCGAGAGGAGACGAACCGCCGGGTTGTCGGCGCGTCTCGCTCAAGGAATGACCGTCGGCGTTTCCAGACCCGTGAACTCGCGCATCGCGAACGGCGCATAGCCCATGATGGCCCGACCGACGTCTTTCGACGCCGGCTCGTTCTGCTTGTCCTTGACGACGGCGCCGATCTTGTTCGCCAGCTTCATCATTTCTGCCTGCGCCGTGCGCGCCTTCGGAATGTTGGCGCGCGCCGCGTTCACCGAGGTGTTGATTTTTTTCTTGAGCGCCTCGAAGTCCGCACGCGCCTTGGCTTCGTCGCCGCTGCCGGCGGCGGCCTCCAGTGCGTCGAAGGTGTCGCCGATCGCCGAGAGAAAGGCGTCCCAGTCCTTTTGCAGATAAGGCGGGACCTTCTTGGGCAGCTTCGCGCGCAGCGGCTTCAATGTGTTGAGAACATCGATCGCATCCTTGGCCATGGTGCGTCCTTTCGTGATCGCAGGGTCGAGCGCTGACTATGCGCCGAAGCTGCCGTCGAAACACCCCCTCGAAAGCACGTGGCGGATCCGGTCTGCGAAATCCGCTTATGCCGGCGCTCAGTCGTCGTCGTGGCCGTGCCGGAGCAGGGGCAGCGGCGCGCCTCCCTGCGACGACAGCAGGCCCGCCTTCGCATACGTCGCCAGCTTCTCGCGCGTGTCGGCGATGTCGAGGTT
>DAIMIM010000636.1:0-1575 GCA_036722755.1 Caldimonas sp.
GGCCTAACGAATGGAAGGGACTTCCCCGTCCCGAGCTATCCGCATGTGCGGAGACTGGCAACGAGTGCCACGATGGGAAGTGCGAAGTCTCATCAACTCACTCGGAAGGGGAAGTCATGGCCATTTTGAACGTTGGAATCGATCTCGCCAAGAACGTGTTTGCGCTGCACGGTGTCAACGAGCGCGGCCAGGTCGATCTGCGCCGCCCGAGCGTGCCACGCGCCAAGCTGCACGCGCTGGTGGCGGCGCTGCCGCCGTGCACCATCGGCATGGAGGCCTGCTCGGGTGCACATCACTGGGCGCGGCTGTTTGCGCAGCACGGCCACACCGTCAAGCTCATGGCGCCGAAGTTCGTGGCGCCGTACCGCATGAGCGGCAAGCGCGGCAAGACCGACGCCGCCGACGCAGCGGCGATCTGCGAGGCGGTGCAGCGGCCGAACATGCGCTTCGTGCCGGTCAAGACTGCCGAGCAGCAATCCCGCCTCATGGTGCACCGCGCCCGCCAGGGCTACGTCGAAGCACGAACCGCGCTCTTCAACCGCATCCGCGGCCTGCTGGCCGAGTTCGGCGTCGTTCTGCCGCAGAAGGCCGAAGTGGTACGTCGCGAGGCCGCCAGGCACATGGACACCCTGCCCGGCTACGGCAAGACCGTCATCGAGGATCTGCTCGCCGAGGTGCGCCATCTCGACGAAAGGGTCGCGCAGTACGACGTGCACGTGCGAGCGATGGCCAGGGACAGCGCATCGGCACAGCAACTCATGCAGATCGTCGGTATCGGCGAGGTGACGGCCACGGCAATAGTCGCCACGGTGGGCAACGCCCGCGAGTTCAGCAGCAGCCGCCAGTTCGCTGCCTGGCTCGGTCTGGTGCCCGGGCAGTACAGCTCGGGTGGCACGACACGCCTGGGACGCACAACCAAGGCTGGAGATGCCTATCTGCGCGGCCTGCTCGTCATGGGCGCGCGTGCCGTGCTCAACGCCGCCGGCAACAAGACCGACAGCATCAGTCGCTGGGCCACGAACATCGCGCTGCGCCGTGGTTACTGGAGAGCAGTCGTGGCGGTGGCTGCGAAGAACGCACGCCTCGCCTGGGCGGCGCTCACCAAGGGTGAATCGTTCACCCTGCCAGCCTGAGCGAGGCCGCGATGCACGCAGCCCCGCTCCCGCGTCATCCGTCAGTTGTTCCCCGCTCGGCGCAATCGCCGCACTGACACAGGAGTTTCTGCCACCGCGTGACTGAGCTCGCGTTGATGCGTAAAGGTTGGACCTGCGCGGGGACTGGCCGATCATGTCTGGACGCCCCTGTTGACGTCGCCGGAAACGGCGTCGACAACATGCCTGGCTAACGATGGGGTCCCCCGCGTGCGTCTTCCATCAGGGACGAGCAACACCCAAACGCTTTGCTCGATAACCGCTTGTAGTCTTCTCAGTCCGCACCCTTTGCCATCGGTCAACACGACCCACATCATTGCGGTGGTCTATGTTCTAAACCCGAATCGAGGAATCGCTTCGCAATTCCTCAGGATCGTGCTCGCTTGACAAATTGGGGAAGCCCTTGTAGTTCGACATGAGCGGC
>DAIMIM010000637.1:0-1574 GCA_036722755.1 Caldimonas sp.
TCGCCGGCTCGACCCGCGTCAGCAGCCAGCGCCTGCCGAGCTCGGGATCCTGGATCGCATAGCGCGCCTCGGCGCGTTCGCTCCGCTTCAGCGCCCGCTGCAGCCGCTCGAACTCGGCGAGCGACTCCGGGGCGACGATGTCGCGATCGATGTTGTGCGGCACGGCCGACGCCGCGTTGCCGCCGCCGGGCGGCCGTTGCAGGGCCCAGCCCGACGACTCCTGGAACGTGGCGATGCCGACGCCGGCGGTGTCCATCAGCGCACCGATCTGCATCTGCGCGAGATCGCGCTCCTCCTCGACGCTGCGGTCTTCGACGATGCCCATGAAGCGGCGCTCGCCACCGGCCGTCCGATAGCAGCGAATGATGGCGCGCAGGCGCCGCATCTGCCCGTCGGGCCGGGTCAGCCAGCCCTGCGTCTCGATCGGCCGCGAGCCCGGCTGCAGCTGCTGCAGCGCCCCGCCCTCGCCCCACGCCAGCAGGCGAGCCAGGCTCGGCGCGCTCTCGCCGAGCGAGACCGGAACGCTGCCGGCCATCTCGTCGAACACCGGGTTGCTGCGCACGAGCAGGCCGCTGTCGTCGAACAGGACCATGCCGACGGGGCTGAGATCGAACCAGTCGTCGAGCTCGCGCACCGACCGGTCGGCACGTTCGCGCGCTGCATGCTCGTTGGTCGTGTCCTGCAGGACGGCGAGATAGAGCGGTTGACCGTCGGCCCCGGCCAGCACGTGGCGCGCGGCCCGGTACCAGCGCTCCTGGCCGTCGGCGGTGAGCAGTCGGCCGTCGGGGGCGTAGGCAGACTGGATACGGCCGCCCGACGCGACGAAGCGCTTCCTGTTCTCGATCGTCGCCTGGCGTTCCTCGTCCGGCAGCATGTCGATGAAGTCGCGGCCCGACAGCTCCTCGCGCGACCTGCCGACGAAATCGGCGAACGCCGGATTGACGTCGATGAAGAGAAACGCCGCGTCCTGCAGCGAGGCGGGAAAGGGGGATTCCCAGAACAGCTCGAGCAGCTCGTCGGCCGCTCCGGCGGCGACCTCGACGCCGGAACGCGGACCGCGGCGAGAAGCGACCGGCACGTCGGCGGCAGCGCCCGTGCCGCTACTCGAGCGCGCCGGCGCCCTGCAGGGCGCGCAGCTGCGCTCGGTTGATCTCGGCCACGCTCATCAGCAGATGCTCGGCGGCCTCGCGGTACTCGAACACCGATTCGCCCTCGGCCGCCTGGACCATGGCCAGATACGGCTGGAACGGCCCGGTGTTCTTCACGAGCGCCTGATAGACGCGCTCGGGCACCGGGATCGAGCCGAGCAGCTTGGCGAAGCTCTCGCCGAACATGCGATCGAGCAGCGAGAAGACGCCGCAGATGAAGACCTCGTTTCTCATCTCCTCGTCGCCCGAGCCGGCGACGAGCTCTTCCATCAGCAGGCCGCGCCGCACCGCGGCGAACATCACGGGGCGCAGGTTGACGTCCTTGCTGGCCGTCGCGAGCAGCAGCGCCAGCCAGCGCTTCAGGCGCTGGTAGCCGAGCATCATGATGGCGTGGCGGAACGAGCTGATCTCGACGCGCAGGCCGAA
>DAIMIM010000638.1:0-1572 GCA_036722755.1 Caldimonas sp.
GCGGTCTTGCCGGTGCCGGTCTGGGCGCCGCCCATGACGTCGCCGCCCGAGAGGACGGCGGGAATCGCCTGCGCCTGGATCGGCGTGGGCACGGTGTAGCCGGCTTCGCGAACGGCACGAAGCAAGGGCTCGGCGAGGCCGAGGGTGTCGAAAGACATGGGGGGAGCTTTGCGAAGGATCGGCCCGACGCGCCCAATGGTTGGGCGCCAGTCACAGGCAGATCGTGGTTCTTGCGCCGGGAAGCGCAGCGTCGGAGATGACGTCAGCGAAGAAGACTGGATTCAACGCCGCATCCGCGCATTGTAAAGGCAAGCACCGATGTCGACAGCGGGAACAGCACCGCGATGCCGGCGGTTCTTCACGGCGGCGGGCCGCCGCGCGCCGCCGCCGGAGCCCGCCACCGGGCTACTTCTTGGAGGTCAGCAGCTTGATCTGGTCGCGGTTGAACGTGAACTCCCAGCCGTCGGCGGGCCACTTCTTCTGCGTCACCCATTTCTTCGCCAGCGCCGCCGCCAGGCCGCCATACATCTTGGTCTGGTCCTTGTTGTAGGCCGGCAGATCGTGGATGTTGTGCAGTTTCTTGTCGTCGCCGGTGCTGTACAGATAGTAGGTGTGCGTCGCGTCCTTTTCCTTGGTGCCCGACTCCGTGATCTGAATGCCGCGGTGCGTGCCGGAGGACAGCTCGAGGAAGTCGAACTTCTTGCCGCCTTCTTCCACGGTTCCCTTGATTGCCGTCATTGCGTTCGTCTCCTTGTTTCGGGGACGACGACGCTAGCAGACCGGCAAGAGCGCGGCAAGAGCGGCGACAATGCAGGATCGGCCCCGCGGTCTGCGGCGCGCCCCGACCTATCAGCAAGGCAGTCATGGCTCAGTACGTCTTCACGATGAACCGCGTGGGCAAGATCGTTCCGCCGAAGCGGCAGATCCTCAAGAACATCTCGCTCTCGTTTTTTCCCGGCGCCAAGATCGGCGTGCTCGGCCTCAACGGCTCGGGCAAATCGACGCTGCTCAAGATCATGGCCGGCATCGACCAGGACATCGAAGGCGAGGCGACACCGATGCCGGGCCTGAAGATCGGCTACCTGCCCCAGGAGCCGGTGATGGACCCGGAGCAAACCGTGCGGCAGGCGGTCGAGGAAGGCATCGGCGGCGCGCTCGCGGCGAAGAAGCGCCTGGACGAGGTCTATGCCGAATACGGAGAGCCCGACGCCGATTTCGACAAGCTCGCCGCCGAGCAGGCCGAGCTCGAGGCGACGATTGCCGCGGCCGGCAGCGAGAACACCGAGATGCAGCTCGAGATCGCCGCCGACGCCCTCCGCCTCGCGCCGTGGGATGCCGTCGTCGGCAAGCTCTCGGGCGGCGAGAAGCGCCGCGTCGCGCTCTGCCGCATGCTGCTCTCCAAGCCCGACATGCTGCTGCTCGACGAGCCCACCAACCACCTCGACGCCGAATCGGTCGACTGGCTCGAGCAGTTCCTGGCCCGCTTTCCCGGCACCGTCGTCGCCATCACCCACGACCGCTACTTCCTCGACAACGCCGCCGAGTGGATCCTCGAGCTCGACCGCGGCTCGG
>DAIMIM010000639.1:0-1571 GCA_036722755.1 Caldimonas sp.
TCAACTGGGACCCGGTGCTGCTCTCGGCCGTCTCCGACCTCGAGGTCGAGAACGAAGAGCGGGACGGGACGATGTGGCACATCCTCTACCCGTTCAGCGACGGGCCGCAAACCGGCGCCGATGGGCAGCCGATGCGCGGCATGCACATCGCCACGACACGCCCTGAAACGATGCTGGCCGACGGCGCGCTCGCGGTGCATCCCGACGACGAGCGCTACAGGCACCTCGTCGGCACCATGGTCGACCTGCCCTTGTGCGACCGGCAGATTCCTGTCATCGCCGACGCCTACGTCGACAAGGACTTCGGCTCCGGCTGCGTCAAGATCACCGGCGCGCACGACTTCAACGACTACCAGGTGGCGCTCCGCCACGGCCTGCCGCTGATCGTCATCTTCACGCTCGACGCGAAGATCAACGAAAACGGCCCGGTCGCCTACCAGGGGCTCGACCGCTACGAAGCCCGCAAGGCGGTGCTGCGCGATCTCGAAGCGCAGGGTCTCCTCGAGAAGGCGGTGCCGCACAAGCACGCAGTGCCGATCTGCGTGCGCACCGGCCAGGTCGTCGAGCCGATGCTCACCGACCAGTGGTTCGTGGCGATGACCAAGCCGGGCGCCGACGGCACCAGCATCGCCGCCAAGGCGATCGAGGCGGTCGAGACCGGCGCGGTGACGTTCTATCCGGAGCAATGGGTCAACACCTACAACCAGTGGATGAGGAACATCCAGGACTGGACCATCTCGCGCCAGCTCTGGTGGGGCCACCAGATCCCGGCCTGGTACGGTGCCGGCGGCGAGGTGTTCGTGGCGCACAGCGAAGAAGCTGCGCATGCGAAGGCGGCAGCGGCCGGCTACAGCGGCGCTCTGACGCGCGACCCCGACGTGCTCGACACCTGGTACTCCTCGGCGCTCGTTCCCTTCTCGTCGCTCGGATGGCCGAAGCAGACCGAAGAGCTCGATCTCTTCCTGCCGTCGAGCGTGCTCGTCACCGGCCACGACATCATCTTCTTCTGGGTCGCCCGGATGATCATGATGACGCTGCACTTCACCGGCAAGGTGCCGTTCCACGACGTCTACATCCACGGCCTGGTGCGCGACCCGCAAGGCAAGCGGATGAGCAAGTCGGAAGGCAACGTGCTCGATCCGGTCGACCTCATCGACGGCATCGCGCTCGAGCCCTTGCTCGAAAAGCGGTCGACCGGCCTGCGCCGCCCCGAGACGGCGCCGCTCATCCGCGCGAACACGGCAGCCGAGTTCCCGAACGGCATTCCCGGCTTCGGCGCCGATGCCTTGCGCTTCACCTTCGCCTCGCTCGCCAGCCTCGGCCGCAACGTCAACTTCGACACCAAGCGCTGCGAGGGCTATCGCAACTTCTGCAACAAGCTCTGGAACGCCAGCAACTTCGTGCTCATGAACGCAGAAGGCAAGGACTGCGGCCTGGCCGAGCACACCAAGGCGGAGTGCGCGCCCGGCCAACCCTTCCACAACTACCTGGTCTTCTCCCAGGCGGATCGCTGGATCACCGGCGAGCTGCAGCGCGTCGAGGCGGCGGTCGAGCAGGGCTTTGCCGAATAC
>DAIMIM010000640.1:0-1560 GCA_036722755.1 Caldimonas sp.
CGAGAAGGAAGACGAGCGCCAGCACATAGGCGAACCAGATCTCGATGCCGCCGCCCAGGTGCGGGCCGATGTAGATCTCTGAGAGCTTCTCGCCCGCGCCGATGAGCAGCCCGCCGATGATGGCGCCGGGAATCGAGGTGAGCCCGCCGAGGATCACCACCGGCAGTGCCTTCAGGGCGATCAGCGAGAGCGAGAACTGCACGCCGAGCTTGCTGCCCCAGATGACGCCGGCCACGAGCGCGACGACACCGGCGAGCGACCAGACGATGACCCAGATCGTATCGAGCGGAATGCCGATCGACTGCGCCGCCTGGTGATCGTCGGCGACCGCGCGCAGGGCGCGCCCGGTGGCGGTCTTCTGGAAGAAGAGCGCGAGCAGCGCGACCAGCACCGCGGCGATGAGCGCGGCCGCGAGATCTTCCTGGTTCACCAGGATGCCGCCATCGAAGGTCTTCTCGAACAGGAACATCGGATCCTTGGGCAGGCCGACATCGATCTTGTAGATGTCGTTGCCGAAGAGCGTCTGGCCCGCGCCTTCGAGGAAGTAGGTGATGCCGAGCGTCGCCATCAGCAGCGTGATGCCTTCCTGGTTGACGAGCTTGCCGAGCACGAGCTTTTGCACCAGCCAGGCGAACGCGATCATCACCAGCGTCGCGCCGGCGAAGGCGAGCACGTTGATGACGATCTTGTTGTCGAGGCCGGTGAGCTTGGGCAGCCACTCGGCGAAGCGCGCCATCGCCAGCGCCGCGAACAGCACCATCGCGCCTTGCGCGAAATTGAAGACGCCGGAGGCCTTGTAGATCAACACGAAGCCGAGCGCGATCAGCGAATAGAGCATGCCGACCATCAAGCCGCCGAGCAGGGTTTCGAGGAACGGGCCCATGTCGCGTCGACTCAGTGGACGGTGCCGAGGTAGGCGCTGATGACTTCGGGATTCGCACGGACTTCATCGGGCAAGCCGTCGCCGATCTTCCTGCCGTAGTCGAGGACGACGACGCGGTCGCTGATGTCCATGACGACGCCCATGTCGTGCTCGATCAGGACGATGGTGGTTCCGAACTCGGCGTTGACGTCGAGCACGAAGCGGCTCATGTCCTGCTTTTCCTCGACGTTCATTCCCGCCATCGGCTCGTCGAGCAGCAGCACCTGCGGCTCCATCGCCAGCGCGCGGCCGAGGTCGACGCGCTTCTGCAATCCGTAGGGCAGCTGGCCGACGGGAGTCTTGCGATACGGCTGGATCTCGAGGAAGTCGATGATCCGTTCGACGACGATGCGCTGCTCGGTTTCCTCGCGCTCGGCCGCGCCCCAGCCGAACGGCATGCGAAACGCCTGCTGCAGCAGGTTCGTGCGCATCTTCAGATTGCGCCCGGTCATGATGTTGTCGAGCACGCTCATGCCCTTGAAGAGCGCGAGGTTCTGAAACGTCCTGGCCACGCCCATCTCTGCCACCTGGCGCGGCTTCATGTGCCGGAAGGTCTTGCCGCGCAGGCTGATCGAGCCGGACTGCGGCTGGTAGACGCCGTTGATGCAGTTGAGCATCGAGCTCTTGCCGGCGCCGTT
>DAIMIM010000641.1:0-1558 GCA_036722755.1 Caldimonas sp.
GCCTGCATCGCCACCTCGTCGGGCATGAGCGCCATCCTGCTGCTGTGCATGGGGCTGCTGAAGGCCGGCGACCACGTCATCTGCTCGCAAAGCGTGTTCGGCTCGACGGTGGTGCTGTTCGGCCGCGAGTTCGGCAAGTTCGGCGTCGAGACGACCTTCGTCTCGCAGACCGACGTCGCCGCCTGGCGCGCCGCGGTCAGGCCGAACACCAAGCTGCTCTTCGCCGAGTCGCCGACCAACCCGCTCACCGAGGTGTGCGACATCCGTGCGCTGGCACAGGTCGCCCACGACGCCAAAGCCTGGCTCGCCGTCGACAACTGCTTCTGCACGCCGGTGTTGCAGCGGCCGATCGAGTACGGCGCCGACCTCGTCATCCATTCCGGCACGAAGTACCTCGATGGCCAGGGCCGCGTCATCGCCGGCGCCATCTGCGCCAGCGAGCAGATCGTCGACGAGAAGTTCGTGCCGGTGATGCGCAGCGCCGGCATGACGTTGTCGCCGTTCAACGCCTGGGTCGTGCTCAAGGGGCTGGAGACGCTGTCGATCCGCATGCAGGCGCAGAGCGCGCGGGCGCTCGCGCTGGCAAGCTGGCTCGAGGCGCAGCCCGGCGTCGAACGGGTCTACTACCCGGGCCTCGCCTCGCATCCGCAGCACGCGCTGGCGATGTCGCAGCAGACTGGCAACGGCGGCGCGGTGGTCTCGTTCGTCGTCCGTGCGGGTGGCGATGCGGCCGCAGCGCGACAGCAGGCCTTCCACGTGATCGACTCGACGAAGATCCTCTCGATCACCGCCAACCTCGGCGACACCAAGACGACGATCACGCATCCGGCAAGCACCTCCCACGGCCGCCTCAGCGAGGCGCAGCGGCAGGCTGCGGGCATCGTCCAGGGCCTGGTGCGCGTCGCGGTCGGCCTCGACGACATCGAAGACATCAAGGCCGATCTCCTACGCGGCCTGGTGGCAGCGTGAGCAGCTCGCTCGCACCGACCGTGCATGGCCGCGTGCGCACGCGCATCGCGCCATCGCCGACCGGCTTTCTCCATCTCGGCACCGCGCGTACGGCGCTGTTCTCGTGGGCCTTCGCGCGCCATCACAAGGGCGAGTTCGTGCTGCGCATCGAAGACACCGACGTCGCCCGGTCGACGATGGCGTCGGTCGAGCAGATCCTGCAGTCGATGCGCTGGCTCGGGCTCGATCACGACGAAGGTCCGATCTTCCAGATGCAGCGGCTCGACCGCTACGGCGAGGCGACGGAGCGGCTCCTCGCCGACGGCAAGGCCTACCGCTGCTACGCGACGCCAGCCGAGCTCGAGACCATGCGCGAGGTCCAGCGCGCGCGCGGCGAGAAGCCCCTCTACGACGGCCGCTGGCGGCCCGAGCCGGGCAAGACGCTGCCGCCGGTGCCCGACGGCGTGCCGCCGGTGATCCGCTTTCGCAATCCGGTCGACGGCGTCGTCGCCTGGGACGACCTTGTCAAGGGGCAGATCGCGATCTCCAACCGCGAGATCGACGACCTCGTCATCGTTCGCGCCGACGGCGTGCCGACCTACAACTTCGC
>DAIMIM010000642.1:0-1557 GCA_036722755.1 Caldimonas sp.
TCCGCGACGCGGCGCAGGCCTGCAACCTGCGCTGGGCCGACTTCAATTCGACCTATGGCCAGAACGAGGCCATCTACGGCGCACTCATCGCCGTCAAGCCGCGCGACCGGGTCGACGCGGCCATGGTCGCGTTTCTGGTCGAAGGCTTCGAGGATGCGGGCGTTGCGCTGCCGATGGACAAACGCGAGCGCGCCAAACAGCTCAACGACCGTCTGAGCTTTCTCGTGCAGGCATTCAGCAAGCGCGTTCGCGACGACGCCACCAACGTCCCGTTCACGGCCGCTGAGCTGGAAGGCGTCCCGACAGCGGTGTGGAAAGACAAGCCGCGCGATGCCGAAGGCCGTGCGCTGCTCGGCCTTGACTATCCGACCTCGATTCCGGTGCTGAACCTGGCCGTCATGCCGGCGTCGCGCGAGCGCATGTACCGCGCCGTGCTCAACGAAGGCGGCGAGGACAACCTGAAGACGCTCGGCGAGATCGCGACGCTGCGCCGCGAGTACGCCGCCTTGTTCGGCCAGCCGAGCTATGCCGCGTTCAACCTGCGTCGGCGCATGGCGGCCGACCCGGCGACGACCCAGCGCTTTCTCGACGACGTGCGCAGCGCCTTGACGACGCGGGAAAAGCGCGACATCGCCGAGCTGACCGAAGCCAAGGCGAGGGACCTGGGGACACCGGTCGCGGCGACGCGTCTCGAACGCTGGGATGTCACCTACTACACCGAGCGCGTGCGGCGCGAGCGCTACGCCGTGGACCAGGAGGCGTTCCGGCCTTATTTCCCACCCGAGGAAAGCATGCGCTTCGTGATGCGTGTGCTCGAGCGCCTGCTCGGCATCCGCTACACCCAGGTGCCCGCCACGCTCTGGCATCCCGATGTGCGGGCCTATGCGGTCAGCGACGTCGCCAGCGGCAAGGCGATCGCCACGCTCTACGTCGATCTCTATCCGCGCGAGGGCAAGTTCAAACACGCGGCTGTCTGGCCGTTTCGCAACGCCGCGACACGGCTCGACCGCGCACCGCAGGCGGCGCTCCTCGTCAACATGGACCGCCAGGGCTTGAGCCTCGGCGAACTCGAAACGCTCCTGCACGAGATGGGCCACTCCGTGCACAGCAATCTCTCGCAAAGCCGCTACAACGTCATCGCAGGAACCAATGTGCAGGGCGACTTCGGGGAGGCGCCGTCGCAGATGCTCGAAGACTGGGTCTACGACAAGCGCGTCCTGAAGCTGTTCGCGGAGGTTTGCCCGTCGTGCAAGCCGGTTCCCGACGAGATGATCGACAAGGCGCGCGTGGCGCGCGACTTCACCAAGGGCATCCTGAAGTCGCGCCAGCATCTTTTCGCGTCGTACGACCTCGCGCTCTACGGCGAAAAGCCGCAGCAGCCGATGGCGCTCTGGGCCAGGATGGAAGGCGCGACGCCGCTCGGCTACGTGCCCGGAACGATGTTCCCGGCAGCCTTCGAGCACATCACGCAGGACTATGCGGCCGGCTACTACGGCTATCTGTGGAGCGAGGTCATCGCGCTCGATCTGCGCACCGCCTTCGCCGCCGACCGGCTCG
>DAIMIM010000643.1:0-1554 GCA_036722755.1 Caldimonas sp.
AACCGATAGCGTTCCAGTGGTTCGAAAAAAAGGGGTGGGTGGTAATAGATGTTGTTCCGCCGCGCGTATCTGCTCAACCCGGAGCGAGGACGGATTGGCCTGACAGTGTCATGCGGACAGCCTGATAAGCGTCGATCCCGCGCCGTGCGGCGGTGCCGACGATGGAGCGGAAGCCAGCGAACAGGTCTTTGCCCCAGTCGGAGCGGAAGCCACCAGTGACCTTGCGGTAGGTGGCCGTGGGACGCAGTTCGCGTTCGCTGCTGTTGTTGTCCGGTGCAACCTCGGGGTGATCGAGGAAGGTGAACAGATGGCCGCGCAGCTTGCCGTATCGCTTGCGCAATCGTCGGCCGTCGCGTTGCGTGGGGGCCAGCGCCATCACCGCATCGAGTTGGCACTCCATCCGCTGACGATATTGGCGGCGGGTGCTTTCGGCCAGATGGTGCCGCCGCCGGGCCAGCACGAACGCGCGCAGCAGCAGTGCCTTCATGCGCGGCGCGAAGATCGCATCGCCCGCCTCGATGGCGAACTGGCAGTCGCGCAACTGATGCGCCAGGCAAATCTGCCAGTCGGCGGCGTGGCCCTGCTGGGCGCTGTAGAGATCGGACACCCAGATCGCCGGACGGTGGCCATCCATCACCTCGCCGACGACGCCCGCGCCGCGACTGTTGCGGATGACGTGGATCACCACCTCGCCGTTCTGGAATACCCAGTCCCAGCAGGTTTTCCCGGCAACGCGCACGGACGTCTCGTCCGAGCACACCACCCGGGCACGCCGCAGCCGTGCCAGG
Source organism: Caldimonas sp. (assembly GCA_036722755.1). Taxonomy (GTDB): domain Bacteria; phylum Pseudomonadota; class Gammaproteobacteria; order Burkholderiales; family Burkholderiaceae_C; genus Schlegelella_A. Next base: position 789 of record DAIMIM010000643.1, read on the forward strand.
ATCGCGCCGACTTCGGCATCGAAGCACGGCATGGCGCGGCGGAACGCGGCGTCGAGCGCGCCTTCGCTGATGGCGAGTTCGAACAACTCCGCCATCAGGCGACTGAGGCGGCGATAGCTGATCGCGTGGGTGAAGCGCAGATAGATCGCCAGCGCCACGATGTTGAGGCTGAACGGGGTGCCCGGCTCCAGCCCCTGCGGCAGCGGTGCCAGCGTGGTGCCGCCACAGCCCTGGCAATGCCCGGCGTAGCGTTCCACCCGTGTGACCACCGGCTTGACCTTCGGCAGGTCGATCTTGTCGTAGCGGGCCGCCAACGTGTGGTCGTCCTCGTGCAGCGCGGCCTGGCAGTGTGCACAGCAAATCGGACGCGCGATCACGGTCTCGTCGGGGTTTGCCACCAGCGCTCGCCCGCCGCCTTTGCGCCCCAGGCTGCCCTTGCGCGGGCCTTCACGCTTGAGCTTGTCCGCGCGGTTGGCCTTCTTGCCCTGCGAGGGGGGCACGGAGGAGTTGTCCGGCGTCTTCGGCGGCCCACCGAGCCGGGCCTCCAGTTCCGCCACCCGCGCCGTCAATGTCTGGACCTGCGCCGTGAGCGCCTGAACCTGCGCCCAGAGCGCTCGGATCAGCGCGTCCTTCTCGTCGTGCGACAGGTAGCTGAGGTTGGGAAGATCGGTCACCCGAAGCTTGAATCGTGGGCGCCGTGGTCACGTCAACTGTCTATCGACTCGATAGCATATCAGCCGTCAAGCCGGGGGAGTTGAGCAGATAC
>DAIMIM010000644.1:0-1553 GCA_036722755.1 Caldimonas sp.
GCGCTCTACTACATCGTCGCCGTCAAGCGCGTGCGCGGCATGCGCCTGGTCGGGCTGGTCCGCAACGAGTCGCGCTCCAAGTCGGCGACCGCGCCGGCGCCGGTCGCGGTGACGAATCGCCATGCCGAGCTCGAGATGCACGGCGACGACCATCGATGAGCATGGCCGACGGCATCAAGTGGCAGGCCTACACCGACGGCGCCTGCGCTCCGACCAACCCCGGCCCGGCCGGCTGGGGCGCGGTGCTGATCGCGCCGCAGGGCGCCGAGACCGATCACTTCGGCTTCATCGGCCTGGGCACCAACCAGATCGCCGAGCTCACGGCCGCGCTCGAAGGCCTGCAGCGGATTCCGCCCGGCGCCGCGGTCGAGCTCGTCTCGGACAGCCAGTACGTGCTGAAGGGCCTGACCGAATGGCGCGCCGGCTGGGAGCGCAAGGGCTGGCGCAATTCCAAGGGCGAGGCCGTTGCCAACCTGGCGCTTTGGAAGCTGCTGTTCGCGGCCGCCGATGCACGCCACGTGAGCGTGCGCTGGGTGCGCGGCCACACCGGTGACCGTTGCAACGAAAAGGCCGATGCCCTGGCCAACAAGGCGCTGGCGCTGAAGACGCGCAGCGACGGCTGAGATGTTCGCCCCCACGCTCACTGCGTTCGCTGCCCCCCGAGAGGGTGCTCAGCCGGCTTGGGAGCGGCCCGGCGCCGGCTGAGCCGCCGCGACGGATCAGGCCAGGCTGCGATCGACCTCGAGCAGCTGGAAGCGCGCCAGCGCGAGGTTCGTCCGGTGCTTTTCGAGCAGGGCGACGATGAACATGTCGGCGTGTCGCTGCATGGCGCGGATCAGCACGTGGCGTGCGCCGGCGGTGACGATGACCTCGTCGACCGGGTCGCTCAGACCCATGCTGTGCGCCGATTCCTGGTGCGACCGAAGCACCTGCGCGGCAGCCGCGGCGGCGAGCTCCATGTCGAACGGCTGATCGTCACGCGCCTCGTGGGCGAGCACGAAGCCGGTCGTCGCATCGACAAGGGCGCAGCCGAGCAGTCCGTCGAGCTTGAGCAGGCCGCTCAGCGCCTGGCGGCCGCGCATCGCGTCGAGCACGCTGCGCGTCAGCTGCGGCGTGCCGCCCATCGCCGCGGCGTCCGCGCCGGACGCGCGCGCCATATCGCCGCTCTTGGCGGCGGAGCTCGCAGCCGGGCCGCCGAGATCGCCGACCTTGATCGGAAAATCGCTGATCCCGAGCATCGGCGAGACCGCCGACGGATCCCATCCCGGCTGCAGCTTGGCCTCGTTCCAGACGCCGAGCATCGCGTTCCACACCGACGACGCGCCGGTCATCGGTTCGCTGACGACGTGCACGTGCAGCCGATCCGGCCACACGACGGAGGCGACCTTGGCGTTGATCCACGCCGCGTTCGGCGGGAGCTGGAACAGGAGGTGCGGGCAACGCCATGTCGCCAGGCTGGTCGCCTGGCGCAGAGAGGACAGCAGCGCGTCGATGGCGTGCGGCTGCATCGGGCCGATGATCACGGCCGTCATCTGGCTGCGCTCCATCAGCGC
>DAIMIM010000645.1:0-1549 GCA_036722755.1 Caldimonas sp.
TGGATCGCCATGGTCTCGCGCTGCTCGACCTGGTGGGCGAGCGAGACGCCCTTCTTCGACGCCTCGTTCTCGTTCTTGAAGTAGTGCTCGAGGAATTTCTCGAACTCGCTCAGGACCGTCTGGAAGACGCGGCGACCGGTGTCGGGATACGCCTCGACGACTTGCACGACGCGCTTGATTTCCCTTTCGAGCAGATCGCCGACGGCGCGGCTGCTCGAGTCGAAGCCCATCACGCACGAGCCCATGCGGTCGATCAGGCGGCGCGCCGGATGCTCGACGGTGGCGAAGAAGTCTGGCTCGGAGACGGCGACGCGCAGCACCGGCATCTGCAGCCGTGCGAACCAGACCCGCACCGTCGCCGGAATGGCGTCTTCCATGAGGATGCTCTGGAACAGGAGCGCGACGATCTCGATCGTCGCGCGCTCGACCGGTGTCGTCGCCGCCGCCTTGAGCGCCTGCTTGCGCTGATGGAGCTCTTCGAGCAAGGCCGGCGTGCCGACGGGCTGCGCGCCGCCGCTCGCGGCCGCCGCCGACGCGGTGCTCAGCCGGCGAACCACGCCTTCCTGCGCTTCGGCGATGGCCGCGTTGAGCCGCGGCGATGCCGCGGCCACGGCATGCGATGTGTTGGCGAAGTCCGGCAGCTGCCGACCGACAAGACGGTTCAAGCGGCCGAGCACGGCCTCGGCCTGATCGGGATTGCGCGCCAGGCCGGCAGCGCGCGTCATCATGCGGGTCTCCTCACCAACCTCGTGCGACTCCTTCGTCGGCTTCATCACCGACGACTGGAAATCGGACGCACCGCTTTGCGCCATGCCGGTCGGCGTGCCGAAGCCGCCGCTCGAGCTGGAACGTGGCGCCGCGCCCGAGATCGGGGCGCCGCCATGGTTCGAGCGGCGGATGAAGGGGCGCAGGTCGATCTCCGGCAGCACGTCGCGCTGCAGAAGGAAGCGATTGGTCTCGTGGTACGCCTCTTCGGCGAAATGCGAGAGCTCGTCGTGCAGTACGGTCTGCAACAGACGCCACGCATCGAAGCCGAGCGGCGCCGCCAGCCACGCCGTCGTGACGACGCGGGCCAGCACGTGCGGGCGCAGGATGTCGTTGGTGTCGAGCTCCTCGCGCCGCTCGAGCACGTTCATGCGCGAGCGCAGATCGGTGAATTCCCACGAGGCGCGGTCCATCATCGCCAGCGCCAGGCGCGACGACAGGATTTCGTGCTCGATGGTGTCGTCGTCGACCAGGCTCAGCTTGCCGCCGGGCCGGTCTTGGCCTTGTTGCACGGGCAGGTCGCCGAGACGCGTCTGCGCGATCGTGCCGGTCGTGAGCGAGGGCCTGAGGAGCGAGGTCACGCCCTGCAGCCAGATCGGAAACGTGCCTTGAAGCGTCGGGATGAGCTCGCGGCGCTTCAGCGCGACGGCGGGTTCGGCAACGGCTGCAGCGAGACTTCTTGCACCCTGGTCGACGGCCTGAACGATCGCCGGCATCCCGGCGAGCAGACGCTCCACATATGACCGCCTCGCCTGCTGCGCCAGTGCCGTCGGGTTGGCGGGGG
>DAIMIM010000646.1:0-1541 GCA_036722755.1 Caldimonas sp.
TCCTGTCGTTCCGGGCGCGGGCCGCGCTCGCCACCACGGCCGCCGCCGCGCGACTCGCGCGGCTCACGCGCTTCACGCGGCTCGCGTGCATCGCGCGGTTCACGGGCCTCTCCGCGACGGGTGTCGTCGGCGCCTTCAGCGCGTTCGCCGCCTTCTTCACCGCGCGCCGGGCGCTTGGCCCGAGCCTGCGCATCGGCGCTGCCTTCGCCGCGCTCGGCAGAACGCTCGCCACGCCGGCCGCCGCGCGAGCCGCGACCACCGCGATCGCCACGGTCGTTTCGTTCGCCACGACCGTCACGTTCGCCACGGGCGCGCTTGCTGCCGTCGTCGGCGGTCGGTGCAGGCAGCGCCGGCGTGCGTGCAGGCACAGGCTCGATCTGCGGCGCGGCGAAGATGCTCTTCACCCAGCCGAAGAAGCCGCGCCCGGCCGGCTCGGCGCGCGGAGCGACGCTCGGCGCGATCGGGCGGACCGCGACCGGTGGCGCGGCGACCGTGCTCGGCTGCCGCGGCTCCGCTCTCGGCACCGCCTGCGGCGCCGGCGTCTCGGGCAACAGCCCCTTGATCACCGGCTCCTGCTTCGGCTTGGCCTTCTCGCGCCGCGTGATGCCGACTTCCTCTTCCTGCTCGTCGACCATCGTGTAGCTGGCCTGCAGGTTTTCGAGGCGCGGATCGTCGTGGCGCAGCCGCTCGAGCCGGTAGTTCGGCGTCTCGAGGTTCTTGTTCGGCACCAGCAGCACGGTGACGCGCTGCTTCAGCTCGATCTTGGTGATCTCGGTGCGCTTCTCGTTGAGCAGGAACGACGTCACTTCCACCGGCACCTGAACGTGCACGGCGGCGGTGTTGTCCTTCATCGACTCTTCCTGGACCATGCGCAGGATCTGCAGCGCCGAGCTCTCGGTGTCGCGGATGTGGCCGGTGCCGTTGCAGCGCGGGCAGGTGATGTGGCTGCCTTCGGAAAGGGCGGGGCGCAGGCGCTGCCGGCTCATTTCGAGCAGGCCGAACTTGCTGATCGAGCTGAACTGGACGCGGGCACGGTCGGAGCGCAGCGCATCGCGCAAGCGCGTCTCGACCTCGCGCCGGTTCTTCGACTCTTCCATGTCGATGAAGTCGACGACGATCAGGCCGCCCAAATCGCGCAGGCGCATCTGGCGCGCGATCTCGTCGGCCGCTTCGAGGTTGGTGCGGGTCGCGGTTTCCTCGATGTCCGAGCCGCGCGTCGAGCGAGCGGAGTTGACGTCGACCGAAACCAGCGCCTCGGTGTGGTCGATCACGATGGCGCCGCCCGAAGGCAGGTTGACCGTGCGCGCGAACGCGGTTTCGATCTGGTGCTCGATCTGGAAGCGGCTGAAGAGGGCCGCGTCGTCCTTGTAGCGCTTGACCTTGTGGGCCGTCTCCGGCATCACGTGGCTCATGAACTGCTGCGCCTGGTCGTAGATGTCGTCGGTGTCGATCAGGATCTCGCCGACGTCGGCGGTGAAGTAGTCGCGGATCGCGCGGATGACGAGCGACGACTCCTGGTAGATCAGGAACGCGCCCTTGCC
>DAIMIM010000647.1:0-1536 GCA_036722755.1 Caldimonas sp.
CGCAAGATGTACATCGGCACGCTGACGCTGGCGCTCGTGCTCGCCGTCTTCGGCGCGCTGTTGCTTGCCGTGGCGCTCAGCAACCAGCTGGCGCAGCCGCTGCTGCTGCTGGCCGAGGGCGTGGCCGAGGTCGCACGCGGCGACCTCAGCTCGAAGGCGATCTTCGCCTCGCGCGACGAGCTCGGCGGCCTGACCCGTTCGTTCGCCGAGATGACCGAGCAGCTCTCCGACGCACGCGAGCTGGTGCACAAGAGCGTGGTCCAGGTCGAAGGTGCGCGGGCCAACCTGCAGACCATCCTCGACAACCTGACGGCAGGCGTGATCGTCTTCAATCGAAAGGGCACGATCGACACTGTCAATCCCGGGGCGACGCGGATCCTGCGCCTGCCGCTCTCGGCTTACCGTGGCCGCCGCCTCGACGAGGTGCCCGGCCTGGCGGGGTTCGGCCAGTCGGTGTGGCAGCGCTTCGAGCTGCATGCGGCCAGCCCGGAAGCGGGCGAGCGCGACCATTGGCAGGATTCGTTCGACCTGCAGACCGGCGGTATCGGTGGCATCGGCGGCAAGGAGCGCGACTCGATCACGCTGCTCGTGCGCGGCGCAGCCATGCCGCAAGGCGCGCGCCTGATGGTCTTCGACGACATCACCGAGCTCGTCTCGGCGCAACGCGTCGAGGCCTGGAGCGAGGTCGCGCGGCGGCTCGCGCACGAGATCAAGAATCCGCTCACGCCGATCCAGCTGTCCGCCGAGCGGCTCCAGCTCAAGCTCTCGCCCAAGCTCGAAGGCGCCGACCAGTCGATGCTGCAGCGTTCGGTCGACACCATCGTCAACCAGGTGCAGGCGATGAAGACGCTGGTCAACGAGTTCCGCGACTACGCGCGCCTGCCGGCGTCGCACCTCGAGCCGCTCGACCTCAACGCGCTCGTCGTCGAGGTGCTGGGCCTCTACGGCGCCGCGCAGGAGACCGGGCATCTGCACGCCGAATTCGGCACGGCGCTGCCGTCGATCGTCGGCGACGGCACGCAATTGCGCCAGGTGATCCACAACCTCGTGCAGAACGCGCTCGACGCCGTCGCCGAGCAGCCCGACGGGCACGTGCGCATCCTCACCGAGGCGGCGCGCAACGAGAAGGACGAGATCCGCGCCGTGCGCCTCGTCGTCGTGGACAATGGGCCGGGCTTTTCGGACAAGGTCCTGAAGCGTGCCTTCGAGCCGTACGTGACGACCAAGACGAAAGGAACGGGGCTGGGTCTCGCGGTCGTCAAGAAGATCGCAGACGAACACGGCGCGCGCATCCGCATCGCCAATCTCGGCGGCGGCAATGGGATCGAAGGTGAAGCAGGCGCCGCGCCGCGCGGCGCGCAAGTTTCGTTATCATTTTCAAAACTCGCTCCGGCGCAACACGCTGAAGCGGTCGAGACGGCAGCGCGGGCGCCCTCTCACTGAAAGGTTCATGGCCACCATTCTTGTCGTCGACGACGAACTGGGCATTCGCGCATTGCTGTCGGAGATCCTCGCCGACGAAGGCCACACGGTCGA
>DAIMIM010000648.1:0-1534 GCA_036722755.1 Caldimonas sp.
CGGAGCGACATGGGCCGACGAGAACCATGACGTTGAAGACCTGCGGTCGATCGGCTGACCTGCCCCTGCTTATTCGGGCCAATCATTCTTGGAAGACGGCTCGGTTGGGAACGGGGTGATGCTGCTGCTTGAACTCGAGTGGCGTCAAGTAGTTCAGGCTGCTGTGCGGGCGGATGGCGTTGAAGTGGAGGCGCCAGGTTTCGATGACGACCTTCGCTTCTGAGCGCGATCGGAACCACTCGACGCTCAGGCACTCGTCGCGCAGCTTGCCGTTGAAGCTCTCGTCGTTGGCGTTTTGCCAAGGCTTGCCCGGATCGATCAAGGCCGTGCCGATGCCGGCATGGGCGAGCCACTCGAGGACTGCCAGGCTGACGAACTCCGGCCCGTTGTCCGAGCGCAGGAAGAGCGGCGCGCCGTGTTGGCTGACGAGGCGCGTGAGCACCTCGATCAGGCGCTTGGAGCGGATCGAGCCTGCTACGTCGATGGCCAGGCACTCGCGGGTGAACTCGTCGATGACGGTCAGACATTTGAGCTGCTGGCCGTTGGCACAAGAGTCGAAGACGAAGTCGTAGGCCCAGATGAAGTTCGCGCCGGCCGCCGGCAGCGGACGTGGCCGGCCGGTTGCAATGCGCCGCCTCGGACGGCGACGCGGCAGTTGCAAGCCGGCTTGGCGCCACAGCCGGTGCGCACGATGCCAGCCCAGCTGGTGCCCCTGGCGCTTCAAGAAGATACGGATACGCCTGTAGCCATAGCGCGGGTACTGCGACGAGAGCAGCCTCATCGCCTCGATCACCGGCCGGTCCTTGGCCGGCAAGCGCAGCTCGTAGCTCAGCGTGGAGCGCGAGATGTCGAGCAGCCCGCAGGCGCGGCGCTCGGACAGGCCGCGTTCGCAAGCGAACGCAACCTGCTCGCGCCGCGCCTGCGGGCTCACCATTTTCGATGGTTGATCTCCTTGAGAACATCAATGGCCAGCTCGCGCTCGGCCAGAAGCCTCTTGAGCCGGGCGTTCTCGACTTCCAGCGCGCGCAGCCGCTTGATGTCTTGCGGCGAGAGTTCGCCGAAGTGCTTGCGCCAGGCGTAGATCGTCTGCTCGCTGACCTTGTGCTTCTTGGCCGTCTCGGCCACCGAGGTTCGGTCCGCCTCGCGCAACGCCGCCACCATCTGCTCTTCCGTGAATCGACTCTTCCTCATGGGCTCCTCGCTGTCGAAGAGCCATCATCACAGGAACTACTGGTACGAAGAAACCGGGCAGGTCAGTTGCACGCGCGAACGACCGCTGCCGCCGGGCTCTGATTCTTCGGCATGATCGGCGAACGACCGCTACCAAGGTGGACCTGTCGCTCGACCGGAAAAGTGCCACCGACGCCTTTGGGTCGACTTGAGACGGCCACGCCGTCGAACCCATCGCCGGGAAGCTGACCTACCAGTTGAGCGATCCGATACCTGCCGATCCCGACAGGCAGTGCCCGGCCAGTAGCGCAAATCCACGAGCGACCGCTTTCGGGCCGTCCCCGACTGCGACAGGGCGTTGAGT
>DAIMIM010000649.1:0-1530 GCA_036722755.1 Caldimonas sp.
AGCGGTCGTCGCTGCTGGGCGGTCTCGAAGGTCGGCTTCCGCTCTGCCGAGCGCGAATGTTCGCTCAATCGGCAACCTGGAGGCATCATGGAGGTCTGCCGCCAGGGTGGTGTCGTCCTGACTCACTGTCAGCGAGCACGGAAGGAGCCAACTCGATGGCCAGCGACACCATGCGGATCGCGACATGGTTGCAACCTCAGGAGATCCTCCTCGGCGTCGACGTGCGCGATCGGACGCACGCACTTGAAGTCGTGGGTGCAGAGATCGGTCGCGAGCACGGACTCGAACCGGGGGCGATCTTTCGTGCACTCTGGCGGCGCGAACAAGCCGCGTCGACCGGGCTTGGCGAAGGATTCGCAATCCCGCACGCACGCATCGTCGGCATCGCGCGGCCGCTGACGCTGTTCATACGCACGAAGGTCGCCATTGCGTTCGATGCGCCTGACCGCAAGCCGGTCTCCCAGCTGCTGGCCATCATGGTGCCGGTGGACGGCGCGAAGGACGACCATCTCCAGTTGCTGGCCCTGGTCGCGCAGCTGTTCTCGGATCGGGCTTTCCGAAAGCAGCTTGATAGCGCGCCGGATGCGGCAGCGGCTGCAGATGCGTTCCGGGCCGGGATTGCGCGGGTGACAGCTGCCACGACGTAGCCAGGCGGACATTGGTGACCGTCGGTTGTTGGCACGGCCCCCTCGATTGTCAACTGCCACCGTGACGGCGCATCGCACCGGACAACGCGATCAGGCGCCGCGAGGTGCGCACCACCAGCCACACGAGGACGACGATGCCGGCGGCGCAGAGCGGGTCCTGCAAGTCGCTGCCCTTGCTCAGGATCACGCCCCAGACGATGGCGCAGGCCAACCAGCTGTCCTGGCGTTGCCCGTTTGCCATCGCGCGGTCGCGAGCCGAGACACGCGGCTTCGGAACGCGCCGAAGACGCAGCACGAGCCCGATCGACAGCGCCACCTGGGCCGTCGCGACGAGCCAGAACAGATCCGAGCTCACCGCGGCACCGGCTCCTCGGCGAGCGTCGACCAGCCGGCGATGGCTCGATGCAAGGCATACGGGTCCGGGCACGCCATGAGCGTCGCGCGAAGGGCGCGATCCGACAGCATCTCGGCGACCTCGGCGAGGATTTCCAGATGCGCGGGTGTCGCCGCCTCCGGGACCAGTAGGAACACGAATAGCGCGACAGGTTGCCCGTCGGGTGCGTCGAACGCGTTGGCCGAACGCAGACGCAGGACGGCAGCCGCGGCTTCCTGGAGGCCCTTGATGCGGCCGTGCGGTATCGCCACGCCGCGGCCGAGACCGGTCGAGCCAAGGCGCTCGCGCTCCCGCAGGTTCTTGACCACCGTCGAGGCGGGGATGCCGTGCCGCTGCTCGACCAGCCGAGCTGCTGCACCGAAGACCGCCTCCATGCCGACAGCATCGAGATCGACCACGATGTCGCCGGGGGCGAGGATGGCGGAGAGGGAGCTCATTGACGTCGAGCGACTGGCAGCGCGACGGTACAAGGCCGGGTGTCAAGAAGAG
>DAIMIM010000650.1:0-1528 GCA_036722755.1 Caldimonas sp.
GGCCCTGCGCCGCGCCGCCCATCCCGTAGCCCTTCATGGTCTTGGCGAGCACGACCGTCGGCTGGCCGGCGTGCGCGACGGCGGCAGCGAACGCGGCGTGGATCTTCACGGCGTCGTGGCCGCCGCGGCGCAGCCGATCGATGTCTTCGTCGCTAAAGCTCGCGACGAGCGCCTTCATCTCCTCGTTCTGCCCGAAGAAGACCTCGCGATTGAAGGCGCCGTCCTTCGCCGACAAGGTCTGGAACTGGCCGTCGACCGTGTGCGCGAAGGCGCGCATCAGGGCGTGGCCGTGGTCGCGCGCGAACAGCACGTCCCAGTCGGAGCTCCACAGGCATTTGACGACGTGCCAGCCGGCGCCGGCGTAGAGCGACTCGAGCTCGTCGATGATGCGGCCGTTGCCGCGCACCGGGCCGTCGAGCCGCTGCAGGTTGCAGTTGATGACGAAGGTGCAGTTGTCGAGCTGCTCGCGCGCCGCCAGCGAGAGCGCGGCGATCGATTCGGGCTCGTCCATCTCGCCGTCGCCGAAGAAGCCCCAGACGCGGCGCTGCGTCGGACCGGACGCCGCATCGAGGAGGCCGCGGTGCTGCAGGTAGCGCATGAAGCGCGCCTGGTAGATCGCGTTGATCGGGCCGATGCCCATCGAGCCGGTCGGAAACTGCCAGAAGTCGGGCATCAGCTGCGGATGCGGGTACGAGGTGAGGCCACGCGAACCGTGCGACGGCGCCACCAACTCTTGTCGATAGTGGGCGAGGTCGCCGGCGGTCAGGCGCCCTTCGAGAAATGCCCGGGCGTAGACGCCGGGGGCCGAGTGCGGCTGGAAGAAGACCAGGTCGCCGAGCTGGCGCGCGGCTGTCGACAGGCCGGCATCGGTGCCGGTGGCGCCGGCGTCGCGGGCACGGAAGAAATGGTTGAAGCCGACCTCGAACAGGTCGGCCGCCGACGCGTAGCTGGCGATGTGGCCGCCGAGCTCGGCCGAGCCGCCGGTCTCGACGCGGTTGGCGCGCATCACCATCGCCAGCGCGTTCCAGCGCATCAGCGCGGCGAGGCGCTGCTCCATTGCGAGGTCGCCCGGAAACGGCGGCTGCGCTTCGAGCGCGATGCTGTTGACGTACGGCGTCACCATCGACGGCAGCCAGTTCACGCCGTTGCGGCGCGCATGGGCGAGCAATGAGTCGAGGATGAAGCGGGCGCGCGCCGGGCCGTGCGCCGCGCTCAGCGCATCGAGCGCGTCGCGCCACTCGGCGGTTTCGGCAGGGTCGGCGTCGGCGGCATCGGTCGATAGCAGCGCGCCGAGCGTGCGACTCAGGGAAAGGTCGGTCATGGGGGAGATCGTATCGAGGTGGCGCGATGGTGTCGGCTGTGTCGATATTCGGCGGTTGAGCGTGGTGGCATCGCAGGAGGCAGTCCAGTTCGCGCCAGATCAACGGCGGCGACAGAGCCGAGAGCGGTCCGTGGCCAAGGTCAATCGAACTCCCGCTTTCGACCCAGGCCGTGTGACAACGCAAGTTGAATGAGCATTGCCCGGCAC
>DAIMIM010000651.1:0-1524 GCA_036722755.1 Caldimonas sp.
CGGCCGGACCGGCGCCGACGACGAGAACGTCGCAGCGTTCAGGCAAGCCTGCGACATCCAGGTTCATGTCGGCACCGAGCTGCGGCCGCCCATGCGCAGCGCGGCGACCACGGCGCAGGCGGTGATGAGGCCGACCAGCGCGAACGTCTCGTGATAGGCCGCCAGGGCCTGGCCCGGATGCGCGCGCAGGCGCCACTCGAGGACATTGCCGACCAGCCCGACGCCGAGGGCGCCGCCCAGTTGACGCAGGAAGTTGATCGTGCTCGAGCCCTGCGAGATCAGCACGTCGGGCAGGCCACGCATCGAGCCGAGGTTGAGCGACGGCAGGACAAAGCCAAGGCCGATGCGGCCGATCGCGGCCCACAGCGTGATGAGCAGCAGCGCCGTCCCCGCGCCGACGCCGAGCATCAGGAAGAACGACGCCGCGAGCAGGATCAGGCCGATGCTTACAAGCTTGCTCACCGCGACGCGATCGGCGAGGCGGCCGGCCATCGGGATCGTCAGCGCCAGCACGATGCCCGCCGGAAACAGCACCGCGCCTGCTTGCGAGGGCGGCAGGTGCAGCGCCTCCTGCATGAAGACCGGAACGAGATAGGTCGAGCCGAAGAGGGCCATGCCGTAGATGAACGCGACCATGCCGCCCATCGAGAACGGCCGGTGCGCGAACAGATTGAGCGCCATCAGCGGCTTGGCGCCGCGCCGCTGGTGATAGAAAAAACCCACCGTGGCGACGGCGCTGCAGGCGACGAGGGCGAGGCCGAACGACAGCGTCTCGGCGGTGAGATGGACCATGCCGTTCAGGAGCGCCAGCACGGCGACGGCGATGAGGCCGAGCCCGACCACGTCGAGGCGGCCACCCCCGCGGCTGACCGGTCCGCCGCCGGGCGCGCCGATCGGCAGGTAGCGTCGCGCCATCGCCATCGCGATGATGCAGAACGGCGTCACGACGAAGAAGATGGAACGCCAGCCGAACCACTCGACGAGGATGCCGCCGACGCTCGGCCCCACCGCCGGCGCCAGGACGACGCCGAAACCGAAGATGCCCATCGCCTTGCCGCGCTCGCCGGCGCCGAACGCATGCAGGATGATGATCGCCGGGATCGGTTGCAGGATCCCTGCGGCGAGCCCTTCGGCAACGCGCATCGCCAGCACCAGATCGAACCAGGGGCTGGAGCCGCCGGCGATGCCGCCCGCCGCCAGCAGCACGACCGCGCCGACGTAGGTGTGCCGATAGCCGTAGCGCTCGAGCAGCCAGGGCGTCGTCAGCATCGACAGCGTCATCGCGCCCATGAAGCCGGCCGAGAGCCACTGGGCGCGTTCCTGACCGAGACCGAACACGCGGCTCATGTCCGGCACGGCGACGTTGACGATCGTCGACGCCATGATCGACGCAACCGTGCCGATCATGACCGTGGCCAGCACCCGCCAGCGGTAGTTCGGACCGAACCGCGCTTCGAGCGCAGCGTGGGAATGGATCGGGTCGGGATCGGGCACGACAACGGCGGGGACGGCAACGGCGCTGGC
>DAIMIM010000652.1:0-1523 GCA_036722755.1 Caldimonas sp.
GTCATCAACAGCATCCAGCAGGGCGTGAGCGCGGAGCTGAACTTTCAGGCCATCGTCGACCTCGTCGGCGACAAGCTGCGCCAGGTGTTCGACACCGGCGACATCATGATCACCTGGCGGGACGAGGCGGCGGCCATGCGCCGCATCCTCTATTCCTACGAGCACGGCGAGCGGATGGATCTGGCGTCGATGCCCGACACGCTGAACCGTCCCATCGACAAGGCGATGCTCGAGCACCAGCCGGTGGTCATCGACAACCTTGCGGCTTCCGACGCCATGGGGCTTTTCCATTTCGAGGGCACCGACATGAGCGTGTCGTCGGTCTTCGTGCCGATGTTCGCCGGCGATCGCTTCCTCGGCACGATCATCCTCGAGAACTACGAGCGGGAAGCAGCCTTCGGCGATGCTGAAGTGCGGTTGCTGTCGACCGTGGCTGCGTCGATGGGCGTGGCTCTGGAGAACGCCCGCCTCTTCGACGAGACCCAGCGGCTGCTCAAGGAAACGGAATCGCGCAACGCCGAGCTGGCGGTGATCAACAGCATCCAGCAGGCGGTCGGTGCGGAGCTCGACTTCCTGAGCATCGTCGACGTCGTGGGCGACAAGCTGCGCGACGTCTTCGCCACCGGCGACCTGTCGATCTGGTGGCAGGACGAGCCGGGCGGCCCGGCGCGGTCGCTGTATTCGTACGAGCACGGCGTGCGCGATGGACCCCGGTCATTCACGCCGAAGCCCGGCGGCTCCGCCGATCGCCTGCTCCGCGAGCGACAGACGATGCTGGTGCGGTCGCACGCGGAGCAGCTGGCCATCGGCTTTCCGGTGATGGAGGGGACCGACCGGGCGCGCAGCATTGTCGGCGTGCCCATGACAGCGGGCGAGCGCACCTGGGGTGCGGTGTTCGTCGAGGACCACGAGCGCGACGATGCGTTCGATGCCGCGCAGGTGCGGCTGATCGAGACCGTCACCGCCAGCATGACGGTGGCCCTGCTCAACGCGAAGAGCTACGAGGCCGAGCGCCGGCGCGCTGCCGAGCTGGCCGTCATCAACAGCGTCCAGCAGGGCCTGGTCGCGCAGCTCGATCTGCTCGCGATCGTCGACCTGGTCGGCGACAAGCTGCGCGAGGTGTTCGCCACCGGCGACCTGTCGATCTGCTGGTTCGACGACGAGCGCTTCGTCGCCACGCCGGCCTACTTCTACGAGCACGGCAAGCGCCTCACCGACGTGGCGCCGTTCGACGCACGGCGCAATCCGCTGAACCTGCGCATCGCGAAAGAGCGTGTCGCCCTGACCGTGAGCACGCGCGCCGAGATGACGGGCAAGGTGGTGCCGGGCACCGCGATGCCGATGTCGTACATGCGGGCGCCGGTCGTCGCGGCGGGCCGCGTCATCGCCATCGTCAACGTCGACAACTTCGAGCGCGAGCACGCCTTCGGCGAATCCGAGCTTCGCCTGCTCGAGACGGTGACCGCGAGCATGGGCGTGGCGCTCGAGAACGCCCGCCTGTTCGACGAGACGCAGCGGCTGCT
>DAIMIM010000653.1:0-1523 GCA_036722755.1 Caldimonas sp.
CTCATCCGCTCGCGGATCTCGGCATCGCTGATGGCGACGGCCTTCATCTGGTCGGCGCTCGGCGCGCCGCTGCCTTCATGCGGCGCCTCGAAGCTGGCCGCGCTCAGCGTGCCGGCCTCGAGCTCGCCCAGCGCGGCGACGGCAGAACAGATCTGCCCCGGGGTGCAGTAGCCGCACTGGAACGCATCGCGCTCGATGAACGCCGCCTGCATCGGATGCAGCGCCTCGGGCGTGCCCAGGCCTTCGATGGTGGTGATTTCGCTGCCCTCGTGCATCACCGCCAGCGTCAGACAGGAATTGATGCGACGGCCATCGACCAGCACCGTGCAGGCGCCGCACTGGCCTCGATCGCAGCCCTTCTTGGTCCCGACCATGGCCAGCCGCTCGCGCAGCGCATCGAGCAAGGTCACGCGCGGCTCGAGCTGCAAGTCGTGCTGCACCCCGTTCACGCGCAACGTGACGGTGCGGGTCGTGCCGGTCGCAGGCGGCGGGGCCGCCACGACGGGCACGCCGACAGCGGACGCCGGCACTTGGGCGGCCACCTGGGCCACGGGAATGGCGGCCACGACACCGCTGCCGGCCGACTGGAGAAAGCGGCGGCGCGAGACGCCGTCCGAGGGCTCGACAAGAAACGGCCAAGGCCTCGCTGACGACGTTCCGCGTGGATCCATGCGCCGCGCCGGGCAAGCAGCGTTCCCGCGGCGCCGCTGCGTCGCAACGGCGGCCGGCCCTTCGCCGATGCCGGCCTCGCCGCGTCGCCTCAGGCGATCGACCTGGCCGCCGCGGCGCGCCCGGCCCGCGTGCCCTGGTAGAACGCCTCCTCGAAGACCGAATAGGCCGAGAGGTCGCTGTGCGCGAAGTGGATGCGGCCCCGCACCTCGGCCAACGCGCGCAGGGCCGGGCTGCTGCGCACGCCCGGCGATGGCACGGCCATCGCGTGACCGTAGCGCATGAGATCGATGCGGCTGATCTTGCCCGGCAGATCGGCATGGGCGGTCGCCAGGTCGGCCACCACGCGCCCCGCCCACATGCTCCACGTCTCGCGCAGCAGGCGCTCGCGTCCGGCGCCGAGCTCGGCTTCGCTGCGCCCGCCGAGCGCCCAGTACACGGTCAGCACGGTCGGGCCGGCGAAGGGCAGCGTGCTCTGATGCATGTCGTCGACATAGCCGAGGCTGGCGCTGCCGTAGAGCACGTTGTCCCACGAAGGCGGCGCACCGGGACGATCGTCGAGGGCCGCGTCGAGATGCAGGTTGGCGACCAGCCAGGGCGCGTGGCGAACCTGCCGCGCCGCAACGACGAGCTCCGGCGGCGGCGCCTGCAGCAGGCGCGCGGAGACGAACAGCGGCGTCGACAGCACGACCCGCGGCGCGATCCATCGCTCGCGCTGCTGCGCCGCGACGTTCCATGCGTCGACGGACACCGCATCGCGCGTCTCCTCGACGCCCAGCACCACGCGGCCAGCGTGGAGACGATCGCCGAGCGGGGACGCGAGCCGTTCGGCAAGCCAGGCGTTGCCTTCGGGC
>DAIMIM010000654.1:0-1515 GCA_036722755.1 Caldimonas sp.
CGCGTGCTCGAATCCTCGCATGGACACTGTCGACGACACGCCCGGCATCGAGACCAAGCTGCGCTACTTGGAGTCGACGCTGGCACTTGCGGGTATCGGCGAGCCGGTGCACCGCATCGAGACGCACATGTCGTGGGTCCTGTTGGGTGGCGAGCGGGTGCTGAAGCTGAAGAAACCGGTGCACTACCCCTTCCTCGACTTCACCACCGTGCAAGCGCGCGAACGCAACGCCCGCGCCGAGTTGCTCGTGAACCGTCGACTCGCACCACGCGTCTACCTCGGCTTGCTCGCGCTGCAGTGGGACGGCGGCGTTTTCACGCTCGTTGCGCAAGAGGATCTGCCCGCTCCCGGCCGCACCGTCGACTGGCTGGTGTCCATGCAACGGCTGCCTGCAGCGCGCATGCTCGACCGGGTGATCTCCCGCGGAGAACTGCAGCAGCGCGACGTCGACGCGCTGCTCGAGGTGTTGGTGCCTTTCTACCGGCATGCGCCTCGACCGGCCATCGGCGAAGACGAGTACCTGCAACGCCTGCGCGACGAACTCGCCGCGAGCCGCAGCGTGCTCGTGATGCCGCGCTTCGATCTGCCGCAGATCCACGGCCTGCTCGACCGCACGGACCGTGCCGTGGCGAGTCACGAAGACATGCTGCGAGCACGGGTGCGCGGGCGCCGCATCGTCGAGGGCCATGGCGATCTGCGCCCGGAGCATGTGTGCCTGGTCGAGCCGCCGGTGGTCATCGACGCGCTGGAATTCGACGTGCGGCTGCGCGAGGTCGATCCCTTCGACGAGTTGTCATTCCTCGGCCTGGAATGCGCGATGGCAGGCGATGCGGCGATCGGCCCGCAACTCCTGGCGCGTTGCGCCGATGCGCTCGACGACCATCCCCCGGCCGCTCTGCTGCGGCTTCACACCGCGCACCGCGCGCTGCTGCGCGCGCGAATCAGCGTGGCGCACCTGCTCGAAGCCGAGGTCCGCACGCCGCACAAATGGCTACCTCAGGCCGGGCGCTACCTGCAGCACGCCGGCGATGCGCTCGACGGGCTCGATACGTTGGAGGCGCAGCGCAGCGGCTGAGGGGCCATCGCTTCGGCGGCTCACTGCCGCCAGGACCCATGGCTGGCACGCACCGCTTCGGCAAACAGGGGCACCGCCGAGACGACATGGAGCTTGCCGCGCACCGCGCCGTCGTCGGGCAGCCGGAACGGCGGCACGCTGTCGGTGACCACCAGTCGCGACAAGCCGTCGTTCGCAAGAAGCTCCGACGCCTTGTCGACGAACAGGCCATGGGCCGCCCAGCCGATGACGTCCCTCGCGCCGGCGTGTCGTAAGGCGACGGCGCCGCGCTGCAGCGTCTCGCCGCTGGCGATCAGGTCGTCGAGCAGCAGCACGCAAGCGCCCTCCACCTCACCGGCCACCAGCTTGCTGCCACTCAGCACGCCGGCGCTGCGGCGCTTGTCGATCATCGCGAAACTGACCGGCCGACCCAGTCGTTCTTCCAGCGCCTCGCGCCACAG
>DAIMIM010000655.1:0-1512 GCA_036722755.1 Caldimonas sp.
CGCAGCATGGCCGCGCTGTAGCGCAGATCGCCGGGCTCCAATTCCAGCCGCTTCTTCAGCGCCTGCAGCACATCGCGGCCACCCGCATGCATGATCCAGGTGCCCACGTCGCCCGGGTTCAGCCCGGCCCTGTCGAGCACGGTGCCCAGCACCCGCTGCGCGTAGTCCGCCGCCAACGCGGGTACCGCGCGGGTCAGGATATTGCGCAGCATGCCGTCACGCTGCTCGAACATCAGCGCACGTCGCTCGGCCGGCTCGACGAGGGACGTGCTGTCCTTCCATTCGATGCGCCTGCCTGAAGGACCCGCCTGCCGTGCGAGCACGGCGGCGCCAGCGCCATCACCAAACAAGCAGGCACTGATCAGCACGCCCGGGTCGTTGTCGAGGTACATCGCAGCGCTGCTGACTTCGACGCAGATCGAAAGCACGTGATCGCAGGCGCCGGTAGCGAGCAGGGCGTTGCCGAGCATCAGATTGGGTAGGGCTGCGGCGCAACCCTGACCAACGAGGTCGAAGGCCTGAACATCGGAGCGCAGTGCGAGGCGCTCTACGACATGCCCAGACAGCCCTGGGCACAGATATCCCGTGCAGGTGCTGACCACCACGGCATCGATCTGCGTGGCTTGCAGTCCGGCCTTGCTCAGTGCGCGTTCGCCGGCTTGCGCCGCAAGCAGTGGCGCATGCGTCAGGAAACGCTTTGACAGCGTGTTGGGATCGATCGTAAAGACCTCGTCCAACGACTCGACCGCCAACCGGCGCGCCTCGATACCGTTGTCGCGCTGCAGGACGGTTCTCGCGATGAGGTGGGCACGCACGTCCAGTCGCGCGAACCAGGCCGACTTCTCGAACGCGACGAGGCACTCGGCCTTGGTGTAGCGCGTTGGCGGATTTGCGGTGTTCACCCCGAGGATGTGCATCGCTCAGGGCGCCGGCGTGCCGGCCTCGCGTTCGGGATGGCGGTGTCTGCCCAGCGCGGCGACGAAGTCCGCCACCGCGTGGTCAACTTTGGCTGCGGCTCCCGTGACGACCCCAGGATCCGGTTCACCGTTCGCAAGCGTCGCGGAGACGCCGGCCCGCTCGATCAGCGCTTTCGAAGCACCGATCGCGAGGATGGTCTTGCCATGCCGGTACTGGTTCGAGATGAAGTCCAGCACCTCGACCCGGCTGCCGAGAACCTTCACGCCGCCGGCGCCGTCAGGCAGGACGAGCCCGTCGAACAGCACGGGCGCCGAGTTCTCCAGCGTTCCGGTGGCGTCGAACGGCTTGCCGTTCACGGGCTTCACCGGACCCAGGCGCGGCGCGATCAGGTGCACCGTGGCGCCCGCCGCGCGAAGCGCTGCGTGGGCTGCCGCGATCGACTCGCCATCCACGCCATCGGCCACCAGGATGGCGACGCTGCGGGAGCGGATGCCGCCGTCGCCTGGCAAGGCCGTCAGCGACAGTGCCGCCGACGCGATGACCTCGGGCTTGGCCGGATGCGCCAGCACCTTCGGCATCGCCTTCGGCACCGTC
>DAIMIM010000656.1:0-1502 GCA_036722755.1 Caldimonas sp.
CGCCTAGTCTGGCGTGGCGGAGCGTGCCTGGGTGAATATTCACGGGGCACGCCCGACAACGGCATCGTAAAGACCATTTGCGCCTGGCACCACCGGCGGCAACGGACTCACAGCGTAGGCGTGCCATAACGCGAAGCCGATCAGACCGATCGCTAGACAGGCCGACCACGGCAGCAGGGCGAGTGCGCTCGTAAGACCGATCTTCGGCTGGGCTCGTACGGCGTCGGGCCATGAAGGCATCATGCCGATCAGAACGTGGTCGCTGGCAGGCACCGAGAAGAAGGCTCTGAAAATCCGTGAGTACGCCGCAATCGATCACGTCGTATCCGATCGGCATTCCTGGCACGCCTTGGGGCACGGCTGAGAAGAACGCATGGCTGGCCCGCCAGCGGCCACAGCGCAGCTACGCCGCGGAAGTGGTCGCGCCGCTCAAAGCTCGCCTCCCCGCGCAGGCCGAACTGTTCCAGTACGGTGCTCTGGACTATGTGCGTTTGGGATTGGGCAGTTATCCGCTTTTTGCAGTACGCAGCCGCGCCTGGAACCCCGATCTCCCGGTAGTGGTGGTCACCGGTGGCGTCCACGGCTACGAAACTAGCGGTGTGCAAGGCGCCTTGCAGTGGCTCGAGCACGAGTTCGGTCGCCATACAGGAGCGATCAACTTGCTGGTGCTGCCATGTATCAGCCCTTGGGGCTACGAGACCATCAACCGCTGGAACCCCGACGCGCTCGACCCGAATCGCCAGTTCAAACAGGCCAGCCCAGCCGCGGAGTCGGCCCTGGCCATGGCATGCGTGGCCGCCAACTGCGGGCGGGTCGACGCCCATGTAGATCTGCACGAAACCACGGACACCGACAACAGCGAGTTCGGCCCCGCCAAGGCTGCGCGCGACGGCAGGGCGCTCGACTGGCACGCGATCCCTGACGGCTTTTATCTGGTGGCTGACAGCGAGCGACCCGCGCCCGAGTTCCAGCGCGCGCTGATCGACGCTGTTCGACGCGTGACTCACATCGCCAGGCCCGATGAGCATGGTCGCATCATCGGTTCAGCATTGCAGCAGGAGGGCGTGATCAACATGGCCAAGCGGACTTCGGGTCTGTGCGGCGGTATGACCGACGCACGCTTCGTGACCACTACCGAGGTTTACCCAGACAGCCCAACGGCGAGCCCTACCCAGTGCAATGAGGCTCAGGTAGTAACGGTCAGGGCGGCGATCGACTATCTCCAACGCGCTTGAGCAAGCTCAGCCAGGAAGGTGTGCGCCGCGATAGCGGCGTGAGGCATCCGGCTACTAGGTCCTTCGCAGGACCTTTCCGCTTTTGGCCGGGACTGTGAGTTCGCAACCACGCCAAGAAGCTGCCCTTCGGCAGTGGCGCCGAGCGAGGAAGGGCGGAGGCTTAGACGCCGCGAGAGGCTTCGCCACGCGGTCATGCACAAGTTCGCCGCACGTAGACACTCGGGTAACGACCTAAAGCGGTCGGGAGAGGGCGCGGAGGTTGTTCCC
>DAIMIM010000657.1:0-1501 GCA_036722755.1 Caldimonas sp.
GTGGCGTGCCTTTGCACAAGAATGCTCGCGAGCCGGCGCGCGACGTGCGCGCTGCGACAGGAGCCTGCAATGCGCTATTTCGTCACCGGGGCCACGGGCTTCATCGGCAAGCGGCTGGTCAAGACCCTGCTCGCCCGGCGCGGCGCCACCGTGCACTTCCTGCTGCGCCCGGAAAGCAAGGGAAAGCTCGCCGATCTGCTCGCCTACTGGGGCGTCGCCAAGGGCGCGAAGAGCCGGGCGATTCCGGTCTACGGCGACCTCACCGCGAAAAAGCTCGGCGTCTCGGCCGACGACACGAAGCGGCTCAAGGGCCACGTCGACCACGTCTATCACCTCGCCGCCGTCTACGACCTCTCGGCCGACGCCGATTCGCAGATCGCCGCCAACATCGACGGCACGCGCGCGGTCGTAGAGTTCGCCAAGGCGATCGATGCCGGCCATCTGCATCACGTCAGCTCGATCGCCGCCGCGGGCCTCTACGAAGGGGTCTTTCGCGAAGACATGTTCGACGAAGCCGACGGCCTCGACCATCCGTATTTCATGACCAAGCACGAGAGCGAGAAGATCGTGCGCAAGGAATCGAAAGTGCCGTGGACGGTGTACCGGCCGGCGCTCGTCGTCGGCGATTCCACGACCGGCGAGATGGACAAGATCGACGGCCCCTACTATTTCTTCAAGCTGATCCAGCGCATGCGGCAATTGCTGCCGCCGTGGATGCCGTCGGTCGGTCTCGAGGGCGGCCGCATCAACATCGTGCCGGTCGATTTCGTGGTCGCCGCGCTCGACCACATCAGCCACCTGAAGACGGTGCTCGACAAGCGGTGCTTCCATCTCGTCGATCCGGTCGGCTACCGCATCGGCGACGTGCTCGACATCTTCAGCCGCGCCGCCCATGCGCCGAAGATGAATCTCTTCGTCAACGCTGCGCTGCTGGGCTTCATTCCCAAGAGCGTGAAGAAGGGGCTGATGGCGCTGGCGCCAGTGCGCCGCGTCAAGAGCGCGGTGCTGAAGGACCTCGGCCTTCCGGAAGACATGCTCACCTTCATCAATTTTCCAACCCGCTACGACTGTCGCGAAGCGCTGGCCGCGCTGAAGGGCTCGGGCATCGAATGCCCGAAGCTGCCCGACTACGCGTGGAAGCTCTGGGACTACTGGGAGCGCCATCTCGACCCGGCGCTGAAGATCGACCACTCGCTGCGTGGCACGGTCGCCGGCAAGGTCGTGCTCGTCACCGGCGGCTCGTCGGGCATCGGCCTGGCGGCAGCGTGCAAGTTCGCGGAAGCCGGCGCCATCACCGTCATCTGCGCGCGCGACGAAGCCAAGCTGATGGAGGCGAAGAAAGAGATCCTCACAAAGGCCGGCAAGGGCGCCATCGTCGAGAGCTATTCGGCGGACATCTCGGACGAGGCAAGCTGCAAGGGCCTGGTCGACTGGCTGGTCGCGACCCACGGCGGCGTCGACTTCCTCGTCAACAATGCCGGCCGCTCGATCCGCCGCGCCA